>JAGGVW010000008.1 GCA_021157805.1 bacterium | reverse complement strand
GGATATACTGGTATAATACAGGTAGACCTCACTTTGGAGATAAAATGAATGGCAAAACTCCTTATGAGAAATTAAAAGAATCTGGATATAATTTACCTATTGGATTTTGTGCTTTTCCCTCTGTAATTCTGATAGAATTTCCCCTTCTTTAGTTCTAAATTTTTCTAAAAGGGGTGGTAACGATCTGTGTGTCTATGACAGGTGGAATTGGATTAAATACAATACCCCCTGCAGAAAAGTTGGGATGGTATATGATTTGGATATTCATCCTTTATCTATCAAATCGGTGGAAAAGCAAATAAGGAAAAAAGGATTAAAAAATGTAAAAATAATTCTCCCTGGCTTGAATACTGAACTGCCAAATGGTTCTGTTAATGTTGTTTTATTGTATAATGTATTCCCCAGGGTTAAAAATCGTCCTGCTTTAATCAATGAATTATATAGAGTGCTAATACCCGGAGGAATACTTTCTGTCAAAAGTGGTTAATTGTAAGTTTGTTTTCATGAAAAAAATGAGAATAAAAGATTTAGAAAAACTTATGATTGATAATAGTCCCTGAAATTGGAGATGAGAATAGGGAAATTTCATATTTTCAAAAAGATTAAAGGTGATATTTCGCCTTAATATAATTCGCTATGCTACCCCCAAATTGACTTCGGTAACTTCTTTTATACCGGAAATATCTCAAGAACCTCTCCAGATTTTGAAAGAGTTGGCAATAAGGGGAAGGAAAACTTATACCTGATGAAAAAAGTTTGGTGATTATTTAAGGTCAGGAAAAGTAAGTATTGGGATAAAAGCAAAAATTGTTATAAGACCGCTGAAAAAGAAAGGATAATTTATATTTAAAGAAGCAAGATATCCCGCAAAAACAGGAGCAAAAACTTTCCCAATTGAGGTATAAGCAAAAACGATTGAAGTATCCTTTCCTCTTTTTGTTTCTCTTGAAAACTTTTGAATATAACTGTTATAAATAGGTTGCCAGAAAGAAGCACCAAGAATATCATGAAGAAGAAATATTATACAGGCAAGGAAAAATGTTGGCATAAAGACAGTAAGGGAAATTGTTATTCCCTGAAAAATAATAGCGTAAAGGAAAATTTTTTTATGATATTTTTTTATCAGTTTTCCTGTTATTAAAAGGGGAAAACCAAGAGAAACTCTATGTAAAGCAAGAAGTATTCCGACAAGAAAAGGAGAAACAGAAAATTTTTTAAGGAAGAAAAGAGGCATAAAAAAACTATGACTTATGAAAACACCAAAATTTATTATAAAACCAGTAAATATTATTTTTTTAAGAACTGGATTTTTAATTTTTTCAAATATAACAGATAGATGAAAGTCCTTTTTTATGTTGTTGTTTTTCTTTTCTTTATAAAAAGAATAAAAAAATAAAAAAGCAAGGAAAACAGGAATTGCAGAAATCAATATGGAATTTTTAACTCCAATTTTTATAATTGTAAATCCAGCAGCAAAGGTTCCTACCCCTGCCATAAAAAACTCTATTCCGTTAACTTTCCCTATAAAATTTAAAAACCTGTTTTTATCTATTTCATAAACTATAACCGGCTGGAATGTTTCTTTTATTGTGAGGGATATTTCTCTTAAACTTTTTAGAATAAGAAGTGGAAAGAATTTTTTCAGAAGAGAAGTGGTAAATTGGGAAAAAGAAATTAAAAAAATTGAAAATGAATATAAAATTTTTCTACCCATTATATCTGAAATATGTCCAAAATAGATTCTTATAAAGAATATGGGAAGAAAAGAAATTGAAAAAATCCATCCGATATTTTTAAAACTTATTTCTGTTTTATCAAGAAAAATAGGATATAGGAAATCAAAGAGCCCTGTTGAAAGCCCACATAATGCAGTTGTCAGGAAAATTATTATAAACGACTTTTTCATTTTGTTTTTCTGGCAGGTATTTTCAGGATGAATTTTGTTCCCTGACCGACTTTTGATTTAACTTCAATAATTCCATTGTGTTCTTTTATGACTTTTTGAACTATTGCAAGACCAAAACCAGTTCCTCTTGCTCCTTTTGTTGAATAAAAAATATCAAAAATTTTATCCAGATTTTTTTCATTTATTCCACAACCATTATCCTCAACCCATATTTCAACTATTTCTTTTTCCCTATCATATTTTGTTCCTACTTTTATTACTCCTTTATTAACATCCACTGCATCAGTTGCATTTATTAGAAGATTAATAATTGCTCTTTCTATTTTATAAGGGTCAATATATATCTTAGGTATATCTTTTTCATATTCTTTTTTTGTCTTTATTTTTTTATTTTTAAAGATTTCTGAGTTTTCTTTTATTATCCCATCAATTAATTTGTTTATATCTGTAAGTTGTAAATTTAATTCTCTTTCTCTTGAATAATCAATCATTGAGAGAACAAGATTTTTCATTTTTTCATAACTGTTTTTTAATGTTTTTGTGGCAAGTTTTATTGATTTCTGGTCATTCTCTTTAAGTCCATTTTCAATAAGGTATATCCCATTCTCAATTTTCTGGAGATAATTTTTAATATCATGAGATAGTCCTGATATAACTTTCCCTATTGTAACAAGTTTTTCATTCTTTATTATTTCCTGTGTAAGTCGCATATTGCTCATTATGAAACTTATTATTGAACATCCAGATATTAAAATAGGTATTTCTTCTTTACTAAAATTTTTTCTTTTTCCAATCAATACCTGCCCGAATTTTTCTTTTGTTGTTCTCAAAGGGACTGAAAGGATGGCGAAATTTTTTCCATTAAAATTTACTTTAGGAAATATTAAACTTTCTCCTCTCTTAAAACTATCTGTTGCGAGTTGATAGAGTTTTTTTATTTTTTCTTTATCATAAGGGTAGGAATAAACAGGAGAAAGCCCTTTTTCTCCAAGCAGATAAATTCTTATAATGTCTGTTTTTACAAACCCCCTTATTCTTTCCCCAAGTATTTCAGCGAGAGTTATTTCATTCACAACCTCAGCAGTTCTTTCTGTTAACTGGTTCATAAAAAGGATTTCAGCAAAAAAAGCAAGCATACCTTCTTCAAGGTCTTTTGCTTCTTCAAGAAGTGAGTAAACAAATCCATCAACTTCTTTAACTTCTTCTTTTTCAATTCCTCCTTTCATAATCTGATTAAACTTTTCAAGAAAAAATGAGACAGGTTTTACAATGGTTGAGACGGTTTCTTTTAATTTATCTTTTTTCTCCATTTATACCTCTACTTTCAAAATATTATTTGTTGCAATTGAAATTTTTTTCCCTTTTAACAACCTTTCAACATAATTTCCACCTGCTTCTTCCAGAATTATTCTTCCACCTTCAGTGTCCCATACTTTAAGATTGAATTCAATAAAAAAATCAACTCTTCCACAGGCGACATAACATAAATCAAGTGCTGCAGAACCAAACATCCTTAATTTCTTTATTTTCGGGGCAAATTTTTTAAGTATTTCAATCCCTTCTCTTATTTCTTCTTCTCCTTTCATAAGTCCAAATATTCCCGCTGCATCTTCCATTTTCTCTGTTTTACTTACCTTTATTTTTCTTCCATTTAAAAATGCTCCTTTACCTTTTATAGCCCAGAATTTTTCTTTTTTCATAACATCATAAACAATTCCAAATGTCTCCTTTTCACCTTTACAGGCAATTGATATAGCAAAATGAGGTATTCCTCTTAAATAGTTAAAAGTCCCATCAAGGGGGTCAACTATCCATATATATCCTGATTTACTTTCTTTATTTCCTCTTTCTTCACTTATCCAGCCATCATCAGGGAAGTTTTTTTCAATCTCTTCAAGAATTACCTTTTCGCTTTCAATATCCTGGAAAATTTTTACATCAAACCTGAATACTTCTTTCTCTTTCCCTTTCCCAAAATTACTTCTTAGAAACTTCCCGCTTTCTTCAATAATTTTTTCAGTTAATTTAAATCTTTCTTCCATCATTTGCCCAAACCCGGTTTGGTCTGTAAAGTGGGCGGTACAGGATTTGAACCTGTGACCTTCCGGATGTGAACCGGACGCTCTAACCACTGAGCCAACCGCCCTCATTATATTTTAACATACCTTTTTTTCCAGTAAACCTTTCTTGTTTTCCCCATTCAGAAAGTAGATTTTTGTCTCCTTTTTTGTATAATATACAAAAGAGTATAAAACAATGAAAAGTTTATTATGGATAGTATTTTTAATCTTTGTTGGACAAACTTTAGGTTCAATAGTTGGATTAATAAAGAAACCAGAGAAAACTATATTATATGGCTCTTTGGCATTTGCTGCTTCAATGATGCTTGGTATATCTTTCTTTCAATTAATTCCTGAAAGCTTAAAAATTTCCTCAATTTTTTTAGTAATAATATCCTTTATTGTTGGGGCATTAATAATGTGGATTGTTGATAAAATTTTACCTCATATAAATCCTGAACTGATGAAAAAAGAAAAACCATCTGTTAAAAAAAGTGTTATCATGCTTGTTGTCGGCATTGCTTTACATAACATACCAGAAGGATTAGCGATTGGGGTGGGATTTGCTTTATCCCGTAATCTTGGAATAATGATAGCAATAGGAATTGCAATTCAAGATATGCCAGAAAATATTGCTACAATTGTTCCATTATATGCTGTGACTAAAAATAGGGTGAAATCTTTTAATATACTGATGACAACAGTATTATTTGAAGTATTCGGTTTTATTTTAGGTTGTTATTTTTTAAAAGGAGCTTCATTAAAATTATTAGGAGCATCACTTGCACTTGCAGCAGGTTTTATGACTTATATTTCAGTAGAAGAATTAATTCCAGCAGCACAAATAAAAAAATATCCCAAAATAGGTACTATCAGCTTAATTCTGGGCCTACTGTGTGTTTTGCTAACTAATTTCTTTTCTGGTTTATAATCATCCCTTGAGGATGACTGCACACAACATAATTAGCAGTTAAAATTTGCTGTAAGTTCACAAATTAAAAACAAAAAGTTTGCAATTCGTGAACAAAAAGTTTATAATTTAGAAACTATGGAAGAAATTTTTTCTACAAAAGAAAGGATAAGAATTCTGAAAGAAGTTATTTTTTGGGAAGGAGAAATAGGAGTTAATGAACTATCTGCAAAAGTAAAATTAAGTAAAGGTTTTGTCTCTAAGTTTTTTAATGTCTTAGAGAAAAAAGGAATTTTAAAAAAGAAAGGAAGAAAATTTATCTGTAACGGTCACCTCCCATTGGTGAAAGCAATAAAAATTCTGTTTACTCTCTCAGCAATAAATCGGAATATCTTCAGAAAGTATAAATTTATAAAATCAGTGGGACTTTATGGGAGTTGTGCAAAAGGAGAAAATACATTAAATTCTGATGTAGATATATGGATAAGAACTGAAAATTTAACACAGAAAGATGAGATTAACTTATTGAGTGAACTGAGAAAGAAGATAAAAAATGTAAAAATTCTTTTCCTTACTGATGAAAAATTGAATAAATTAAAAAAAGAAGACCCTGCTTTTTATTATTCGCTCTATTTTGGCTCAATCATTATTTATGGAGAAAAAGATGGCATCTGGATTTAAAGAGTGTATTGAAAAGGGACTTTTAAAAAGAATACCGCCATCAGAAGAAAATTGTGAACGTTCTTTAAATAAAGCAAAAAAATGGCTGGAAGAAGCGGAAAAATCATTTGAGAATAAAATATATCAATCTTCTGTCCTTTCTTCATATCTTGCAATGTTTCATTCAGCAAGAGCAATTCTATTCCGTGATGGGTACAGAGAAAAAAGCCATTATTGTGTTGCAAGATGCTTAGAAGAAAAATATGTTAAGACAGGTAAACTGGAAAGAAAATGGGTTGAATTATTTGATTATTACAGGGAAATGAGGTACAACAGTCAATATGATTTAAGTTTTTTTGTTTCAGAAAAAGAAGCAAAAAATTCCTTAAATTCTGCTAAAGATTTTTTAGAAAGGATGAAAAAACTTATCAGTGAAAGATAGATATCCATTATTATATTAAACTTAAATTAAAGAATAGAAAGAATATCAGAGATTTTTACTTTCCCTCCGCATACATATTTATCAGCAGCACCATAATAGATAATCAAATCATCCCCTTTTACCAGATGGCCATTTGTGAAAACAACATTTCCAAAAAATCCCTCTTTTTCATAATCCTCTTTTGGTTCCATAATTGGTTCAGAACATCTCCCTATTACCTTTTCTGGATTTTCATAATCTAAAAGCATTGCTCCAACACAGTATTTACTTGTATAATCTGCTCCATGATAGATAACAAGCCATCCTTTTTCTGTTTTAACTGGAACACCACAGGCACCTATTCTTTCACTATCCCACTTATTTTCTCTTGTTCTTATCAGGATAGAATGGTTGCCCCAGTGGATTAAATCAGGAGAAGAAGAAATCCAGATAAAATTACCCCCAAGAAGTATCCCGCTTGGTCTATGTAGTGCATAATATTTACCATTTATTTTTTCAGGGAATAAAACACAGTCCTTATTATGTGGATGATTTATAACAGAATGTTTTTTGAAATTTACCCATTCCATTGCTCCCCCAACTTACCCCCCAACCGC
>JAGGVW010000049.1 GCA_021157805.1 bacterium | reverse complement strand
TGTGAATGTGTTAAAGAGATGAAAAATTGTGTCCAGGCATATTATGAAAACGATACTGAAAAGAAAAATGAGGCAATTACAAAGGTAAAAGAATATGAGAAAAAAGGAGATGAACTGAGGAAAAAGATAACTCTTGAACTATCAAAAGGACTTTTAATGCCACCTGATAGAGAAGACCTTTTACTCCTTAATAGCGGTCTGAATGATATAGCCGATAGTGCAAAAGGGGTTGCAAGATTGTTTGAGTTTACTGGGGAACAAAAATTACCAGTGCTTTCAAAGTGCTTACTTGAAGATAGTATAATAGCAGTGAAGAGTGTTGAGAAAGTTAAAGAGGCAATCAATTCTCTTATAAAGAATGAAATTGATAATGTTCTTGAAGAATGTGCACAGATAGAAACACTTGAAGAAGAAGGTGATGATAAAAGAAGAGAATTAATAGGAAATTTAATGAAAGCAGAAATACCCGCTCCTCTTTCAATTCTTTTTTATGAAATAATAGATACAATTGAAAATTTAATTGACAGTATCAAAAAAGCAGCAGACCTTGTTAGAATTCTTGCTATTAAATCAAAGTAAAAGTTAAATTATTACTAAATTTTGATAATGTCGTGGAGTGGTAAAAATACCACCATTTTTTTTGTAAAAGTCATCGTTCAGATGGAAAAGTCCTTTTTCTGGTTCAACCCACTTTTTACCATAAAAAGGATGATATGAAAGCAATTTTTTCCAGTTTTTATAATACTGAAATCCATTTGATTCAACCATCTGAATTTTCATCTCCGGTAGCGGTCTTATTCTTGCAGAAAAGTTTTTATTCCATTCAGCAACAACAGGAATAACAGTAAGGTCAGCACAGAAATAATCAAGTCCTCTTTTTTCACTTTCATTCAAAATTTTCAATGTCATACTCAATGTTTTAGCGATTGGTTTTAAAGCAATTCCTTTATATCCCATCTGACTTCTCTTTATAACCTCTTTTTCTGTATGAGCACTTTCATCAGCAACAATCCTTACAGGAAAATCGCTCACATCAATTTCTATATCTTCAGGGAATGGTTCTTCAATTACAATTACCTGAGAAAGAGCACCAATTTTATCTAAATAATCAATTAATCTTTGCAATCTCTCCTTACGCTCATATCTCCCGTTTGCATCAAAATAATATGGCAGTTTACCTGTTTTTGTATATGGGGTTGAATAATCTTTAAATCTTTCATGAATACTTTTTATCCTCTCCATATCCCATTTCAACATTTTCTCTCTATCTCCATCTTTCTCAGGGTCTGAACCAATTTTTATTTTCAGAACAAAATATCCTTTTTTTAACATCTTTTCAATTTCATTAATTGATACAGAATAAGATATAAGAGGAATACAGGCAACTTTCTTATGTTTATATTTAAAATTTTTTCTGTAAATTGATGGTATCATTTCAAGGAAATCTTCTTTCCCTTTTTCTTTCGCATATACCACCCATAAAGCATTATCAAGAGAAACAAGAGAATTTAGAGTAAATGTTTTTCTTAAATTTTTTTTCCCTGTTATTTTTTTTGCATAATTGTGAACTTCATCAAATATGTTTTCTATTGCCTCTACAGGATTTTTAATTTTTTGCCCTTTTAATAAATTCAGAGCATATTGAGTTGTGGTGAACATTAAAGCATCCCCACCTGCCGGAGTATTTTTTGAAAAAACATCTGCATCTGACCAGAGAACACTTTGAGTTCCAATTCCTATTCCGTAATTGTTTTCTGTTTCAATATAAGATACGACCTGCCAGAGACCTGTAAGAAAATTTCCTTTAAACCCGAGTGCCTTTTTAAATGGCTCAATTTCAAAGTTTAAATTAATCTTTTTAATTCTCATCCTTTTTCTCCTTTTATCCTTTACATAATTTTATAAAAAATTTAAAATTTCAGTATTGTGAAAAATTTTAACACCAAAATATACAAAAGAAAAATTTTCAGAACAATAAGTAAATATAAACTTGTTGAAGATGGAGATAAAATTTTCATCGGTTTAAGTGGTGGAAAAGACAGTGGTGCTGCCTGCTATCTAATTTCTGAATATATAAGAGAAAAGAAAGTAAAATGTAAACTTATATCTTTTTTTATAAAACTTGGTGATTTTGTTTCTGATGAATATATAGATACAGTGGAAAAACAGGCAGAAATATGTAAAATACCTTTGAAAATTTATGATGTGAAAAATTATGGAATTGATTTCAAAAAATTAAAAAAGCATCCAAGACCGATATGCAGTAGTTGTGGAATTGTAAAGAGATATTTAATGAACAAAATTCCGAGAGAAGAAGGAGCAAATAAATTATGTACTGGACATCACGGAGACGATTTTATTGTTTTTTTTATGAAAAACATACTTGGAAATAATATTGACTGGATAGGAAAATTTACTCCATTACTTCCAGGGAGAGGGAAACAACTTTCAAGGATAAGGCCTCTTTTTTTTGCTGGAGGCAAAGATAATAAAAAGTTCTGTGATGAAATTAAATTCCCTTATGTTGAAGAAGATTTATGCCCTTATATTTCTCATAAACAGAAAATTGATAAAAGAAGAAAAAAATGGTATGAAACAATAGAAAATATAGAAATGTGGCAACCAGATTTTAAAGAACACTTTTTGAAAGGTATAATCTCTCTCACTGAAAAAATAAGAACAGAGGGAGATGAAATTAAAGAATGTGAAATCTGTGGAGAACCAACAAGTGAAAGAATCTGTGCTTTCTGTAGAATTTTAAAATCACAGGAGAAATACATTGGAAATTAAAAGTTATTCTCTTGGTGTAAGTTTTATCGCTGGTGTTTTATCTTTTTTCAGCCCCTGCATTCTTCCATTAATTCCAATATATATTTCTTATATAACAGGAGTAAGTATTGAAGAGTTAAAAGCAGGAGAGGAAAACACTCTGAAAATTATAATTCTATCTCTTTTCTTTATTCTCGGGTTTACTGTTGTTTTTGTTCTTATGGGTGCTTCTGCAACTGCAATTGGAAAACTCCTCCTTGGGAAAAAAGATATTTTAAGAATTGTAGGGGGGGTGATTATAATAATTTTTGGTCTACATCTAATCGGGTTTTTAAAAATAAAAAAGTTATACACAGAAAAAAGAATTGTTATAAAAAAGAAAAATATTGGATATTTCAGTTCCTTTCTTTTTGGTATGGCTTTTTCTGCTGGCTGGACACCCTGCGTTGGACCTGTTCTTTCATCAATTTTAATAATAGCAGCAAATGAAAAAACCGTATTTCGTGGAATGATTTTATTGCTCTTTTATTCTCTTGGAATTGGAATACCGTTTATTTTAACTTCTTTACTTCTTAACAAACTTCTTGGAGTGTTTTCTAAAATCAAAAAACATTACAAAAAAATAGAAGTAATTACAGGGGCACTTCTTATAATTCTGGGGCTTTTACTTATAATAAATAAATTCCACCTTACTTTTTAGGAACTTTTACTTTTTTCAGTTTTCCTATTTCAGGCAGTTTTCCTATAAGAGGTTTTGCATATTCAATAAAAGCACCTGTGACAAAATTCCCTTCTCTGTTAATAAACTTTGATGGCATACTTCTTGTTTCTTTTGCAACTTTTGAAAGAGGAACAATTTTATAATAAACACTATATTTTTTAGAATTTTTTCTTTTAATTGAAACAGAACCATCAATATCACCTGAAACTGCCATTTTAACTGCAAATTCTCCAACTTCATATGCTTCTTTTGCATCCACATTAGAATAAATTGCAGGAAAAGACCTCTGTAAATATCCAAAAGTATCTGCTCTAACTCTCCCTGCTTTCAACTCTTTTTTTATAATACCTGCAAGTAAGTCACCAAGAGCACCTGTTCCACTTAACTGAACATTCCCATGAGCATCTATTTCTTGAGTGAATTTTGCTGCAATTGGTTCCCCTTTTTCATCGCATATTCCTTCAGAAACAGTTATAAGACACCTCCCATATTTCTTATAAATTTTATCAACATCAGAAAGAAATTTATCCATTATAAACGGTTTTTCAGGGAAATAAATTAAATGTGGACCATCATCTTCATAAATTTTAGCAAGAGAAGTTGCAGCAACAAGGAAACCTGCATGTCTTCCCATAATTACATCTATTTTAATTCCTGGTAGAGATTTGTTATCAAGATTATCTCCCATAATAGCCATAGCAACAAATTTTGCAGCAGAACCATATCCAGGAGTGTGGTCACTTTCTCTCAAATCATTATCAATTGTTTTAGGGATATGGAAACACCTGAATTCATAACCAACCTTTTTAGCATTTTCATTCAATATATGGGCTGTTTCTGCTGAATCATTTCCTCCTATATAAAAGAAGTATCTTATATTATATTTCTGCATTATTTTGAATATTTTCTCACATTCTTCTTCATCTGGTTTTTTTCTCACACTTCCAAGAGCAGCACAGGGAGTAAAAGCAACTTTCTTCAGATTTAAAGTGCTTTCTTTTTTAAGGTCAATAAAGTCCTCTTCAAGTATTCCCTTAACTCCATGTAAAGCACCAAAAATTGATTTTATCTCCTTATGTTTCCTCGCTTCTATAATTGCTCCCACTAAACTCTGGTTAATAACAACTGTTGGACCACCACTTTGTGCTATTAACATATTCCCTTTCAATTTACTCATATTTACCTCCATCTTTTTATTATTTTAACACATTCTGATTTAATTTGAAATGTTATTATCTACTGAATGATAAACTCCAGCCACCAATTTCTTCAGGGTCTCCTTCATCATATTTCAGCAATTCTTCATAGTTTTCTACAACTTTCCTGACTCCATATGCATATTGTTCAATTTTTTCAGGGATAAATTTCTTAAACCAGGGAACAGAAAAGACCCTTTTGGGTATACTCTCAGAAACAGGAAGTGACTTAAACAGTTCTCTTACATCTCTTTTTGCTCTTGCAATATTTGTTGGTTTTCCTTCACCATAGACATCAATACTTTTAAAAACTGGATGAAGATGAAGGGGCCTGTTACAACCAGGAGAAGAGATAACTCCTTCTGCTCTTAACGCTTCACAGAACTTTGTAATTGAAAGTCCACCCAGTTCTTCTGAATTATATTTCCCGAGAGGATTATACCAGCCACCCATTGTAAGAGAAGAATTTTCAGG
>JAGGVW010000267.1 GCA_021157805.1 bacterium | reverse complement strand
TCTCCATTTTTTATTGGTGTTACTATTGCTACAATTGAACCTTCAAACATAAAACCTCCTTTTTATAACTTTAAAATTATTTTTTTTATTTTGAATCCTTTATTTTCCAATTTCTTAATTATCTCTTCTCTTTTCATATTCAGAATACTTAAATAGCAACTTGAATCAGCTTTTATATATAAAACATTCTTTTTCAGTCCATTTACATATGTATGCCCTTTTAAATTTTCATCAATTATTCTATTCCATACAACTTCAATATCAAAATTTCTTCCTTCATCTTCAAGAATCCAGTTTGAAATAACCCTTTTTGTTATATCTCCAATTTTTTCCATTATTCTATTTTAAGTGGCATTGAAACATAAATAAAATTACTATCACTTTCAGGTCTTAACAGCACAGGTCTTGTATTCTCTGTAAAAGCAAAAATTATTTTTTCATCATCAACTTTCTGCAAGAACTCAATCAAAAAATCAGGTGGAAAAGCAAATTTTATTTCTTCTCCTTCGTATTCAACAGGTGTTCTTTCCTGTCCCTGTCCTATTTCAGGAGTAGAAACAGATATTACCATAGATAATTTTCCAATTGAGATTATCAATTTATTATATCTTTCGTTTGTAAAAAGAGAAATTCTTTTTAAAGTAGAAAGAAAATCTTCTCTTCCAATAATTGCAACTTTACTTTTCTTTTCATCAGGGATAACTTTTTCATAATCAGGAAAGTCCTCTGCTCCAGATAGAAGTTGAGAGATTAAAAGTATATTTGAAAATTTAAATACAATTTGATTTTTACCAATTGAAATATCAATATCCTCGTCAATTAAAAGGTCAGAAAGAATATTCATAAGTTTTACAGAAAGTAAAACTTTTATTTTTTCATTTTTACTTTCTGTTTCAATTGTTCTTAAAGAAAGGCGTCTGCCATCAGTTCCAACAAAATTTATTTTATTATTTTTCACTTCAAGTAATCCACCTTTAAAATGAGGTCTTGGCTCATCAGGGTCAACACAGAACTTTATTTTTTCTATCGCTTCTTTTAAAATTAGCCCATTTAAAGAAAAGTTTATTTTGGGAGTTATTTTTGAAATTTTAGGGAAATCATCTGTATTCATTGATATAAATTTATATTTTATATTTTCATTACTAATTTCAATTTCATTTTCAATTTGGGTAATTTTTATTTCTTCATCAGGAATTTGTTTTATTAAAGATATAAACTGTTTTCCTGGAATTAAAATAGAACCTTTTTTAAAATTGCATTTCATAGAAACCTTAATTGTGTTTTCAAGGTCTGTTGAAATAAGGTTTAGTTCATCTTTTCCTTCAATTAAAATACCAGATAAAATTTCCATTGTTGATTTTGAAGGAAGAACTTTTGAAATATAATTTAAAGCATTTTCCATCTCTTTACTATTTACCATTATTTCCATTTTTACCTCCATTAGTAATCATAGAAACAGTGTTTTTTGTAAGTTTTTTATTTAAGTTGTTAAAACTTAATAAGTTATAATGTGGAAAAATTGTGGAAAAATTATTCATTTAATCCCCTTTTTATATTTTCTATTGCACTTTTTATATAATTATCCTTATCAATAAGATTTTTGACTTTCTTACAAGCATTGATTACTGTTGTATGGTCTTTTACACCAAAATATTCTCCTATAGAATTTAAAGAACTATTTGTTAATTCTCTCGTAAGATACATTGCAATCTGTCTTGGAATTAATATATTTTTTACCCTTTTTGCACTTTTTATCTCTCTTTCAGAAACATTAAAATAATTACAAACCTTTTCCATTATCAAATCCATTGTAATTTGTTTTTTTGAACTTCTTTTAAACCCCTCAATTATTTCAAGAACTAACTCTTGATTTATTTCAGTATTCATTAATTTTGAAAGAGCAAGAATCCTGTTTAAAATTCCTTCAAGAATTCTTACATTTTCTTTTACCTTTTCTGCTATTAAAAATATTATATCATCATTTATAACAATATTCCTAATTTCTGCTTTTTTCTTTAATATCGCAACTCTTGTTTCAAAATCAGGGGGTTGTAAGTCAACAACAAGTCCCCATTCAAATCTTGATATTATTCTTTCTTCAATTGCAGTAATTTCTTTTGGAGGTCTGTCACTTGATAAGATAATCTGCTTTTTATTATCATAAAGAAAATTAAATGTGTGAAAGAACTCTTCTTGAGAGCCACCTTTTCCTGCAATAAAATGTATATCATCTATAAGAAGAAAATCAAGATTCCTGAACTTATTTCTGAAATTTGCTGTTTTCTTATTTTTAATACTCTGTATATACTCATTTACAAAAAATTCAGCAGGGATATATGCCATTTTCAAGTCCCCTCTGTTTTTTATATAATGACCTATTGCCTGCATGAGATGTGTTTTTCCAAGACCAACTCCTCCATAAAGAAAAAGTGGGTTGTAAGCAACCCCTGGTGATTGAGATACTGCCAGTGCAGCAGCATGAGCAAGACGGTTACAGGGACCAACAACAAAATTTTCAAATGTATATTCTGGATTAAGAGTGGATTCAATTAGAGATTTAGATATGTTTTCTTCCTCTCCATAAGAAATTTCAATCTTTGGGAAAAAACCGTATATTTTTGAAAATTCTTCTTTTATTATTTCAATAAAGGAAGAAAACCCCCGATAAAAAGCCCTGTTTGGTATCTGTATACTGAGAGTTTCTCCATCATAATCAATAATTTTTACTGGCTTTATCCATATATCAAATGCTCTCGGGTTATTAATCCTTTCCTGAATATTTTTAAAAATAATATTTGAGAGGTTTTCCACCTCAAATTTTTCCATTTTCCACAAGTTTTCCACAAATTTTATACATTTCTTCCACAGCAGTGTTTGTATTTTTTCCCGCTTCCACAGGGACAGGGGTCATTCCTTCCGACTTTCTTTCCTGCTACCACTGGCTTCTGTTTTACTTCAACAGGCAAAGATGGTGATGCGAAAGGATTTTGTATTGGCTGAACTACCTGAGTTTGTTGTTGATTTGCTGCTGCAACAGTATCAAATTGCCCAAACTGTTTATGTATAAAGTCAGCCCTCACCGGTTGTTTCCTTTCAACAGGAATAGAAGGTCTTTCTTCTGATATTCTTATGTTAAATATTGCCGATAAACTTTCTTCTCTTATTGCAAAAAGCATTTCCTGGAAGAGTTGATAACCTTCATGTTTATAAGCAATAAGAGGGTCTCTTTGAGCATATGACCTTAAATTTATTCCTTCTTTCAATTCATCAATAGCCCTTAAATGAGATTTCCATCTGTTGTCTATAATCTGTAAGATAATAAGACGTTGTATTTCTGAAAAAATCTCACCTATTTCTTCCTCTTTTTGCTTATAAAGAGCGAAAATCTTATTTTTTATCTCATCCATAAGTTCTTCTCTAAAATTAGAAGGATTTGATATTTTTTCGACAGAAGGTATCTCAAAATCAGCATTGAAGATTCTTCTTAAAGAAGATTTAAGACCTTCAACATTCCAGAGAAATGGTTTAACACTCAAATTGAAAAATTCGTTAAAAAGATTGTTGATAATTTCATCTATGAACTGCTTTATGTATTCTTCAACATTTTTCCCTTCAAGGAAATCCTGTCTTATTGCATATATAACATTTCTTTGCTCATTAAGAACATTATCAAATTCTACAAGTTGTTTTCTTATTTCAAAATTTCGTCCTTCAACTTTTTTCTGAGCATTATTTATCATTTTTGTGATTAAGGGATGGGTTATTTTTTCTCCTTCTGGCATTTTTCCCATTAAACCCATAAGTCGGTCAGAACCAAAAATTCTTAACAGGTCATCTTCAAGAGAAAGAAAAAACTTTGATGAGCCAGGGTCCCCCTGCCTTCCTGCTCTACCCTTTAACTGATTATCAATTCTTCTTGCTTCATACCTTTCACTTCCAATAACATGAAGTCCTCCCAGTTCAACAACCTTTTTATGTTCTTGTTCCCATGGTTTTTTATATTTTTCTAAAAGGGTCTGGTATATTTCCTTGAATTCTTCAGGACTTCTTTCAAGTTCTTCTCTTGCTTTCTGCCATTCTTCCTCAATTTTTCCTCTCTCTTTTTCATATTCCTCTCTAATTTTCTTCAAAAGTTCTTCATAACTTTTATGCTGATTTTCATATTCTTTCAATGTTTCAAAATATTCTTTCTCAACAGAAGGAAGACTCTGGAAAAATGTTGTGAAAATTTTCTTTTCTGTCTGCTCAATGACTTTAAGATAATTTTCATATGTTCTTTCTTCCTCTTTTTCAAATTGTTGATAAATCTGCTCTATATTATCTTTTTTTTCTGAAATGTTTTTTATGAATCTATTTAGGAAGTTTTTATATTTTTCAGTTGCTTTTTTAACATTATCAAATTTCAGGGAAGAAAAAACATTTTCAACAACTTCCACATATTTTTCAACAATTTCTTTTAATCTTTCAATCTGTACTGTTATGTTTTTTATATAGTCAGTTTCTATTTTGAAATTTTCTAAAAGTTCTCTCAACTGATTTCTCTGTCCTTCAATATCTTCTTTCAAAGAAATTGCGTATTTTTTCTTAATTGATTGTTTGTAAAGAACAAGGTCCCTGTATGCCTTACCTGCTATTTCTCTTGGTTCTTTAAGTCTCTCTGGTTTATCTTTAAATTTTTCCTGTAATGAAAGAAATTGAGAGTTGGCATTTTCATACTTTTCTTTCAATTTATCCAGACGGAGATTGATTTTTTCAAAGGTTTCTTTTGTTATTTTCTTGAAGATTTCCTTTTCAAAAAGTTCTCTTGCTTTTGATTCCAGGGAGGAAAAACTTTTTTCCTTTTCATTCAATATTTTTTTAAGATTTGAAAGTTTTTCTCCATACTCTTTTTCTATTTGCCCTGTTTTCTTTTTATAATTTTCTTCAAGTTCAGATATAATTTCAGAAAATTCTTTCTTTTTAATTGTTTTTTTGCCACCTTTTTTTGACCATATTGTTTTTATAGTTTCTTCTCTCGCTATTATTTCTGGATTTCCTCCAAGAATTATATCCACTCCTCTCCCTGCCATCTGTGTTGCAATTGTTACTGCTTTAAATTTTCCTGCCTGAGCAATTATTGCTGCTTCTGCTTCGTGATTCTTTCCATGAAGGACATTATGGGGAATGTTTGCCCTCCTTAAATATCTGCTTAATTTTTCTGCTTTTTCAATTGAGATTGTTCCAACAAGGACAGGCCTTCCTTGTTTATGGAGTTGCT
>JAGGVW010000111.1 GCA_021157805.1 bacterium | reverse complement strand
TGATAATGAAAAAGATATTGAAGAAGTAATTAAAAGAGGAGTAGATAATGGAGTTAAACACATAATTTCAAGCATTATGGATATACATATTTCTGTAAAGGAAGAAATATTTACAGAAATTGAGAAAAGATTTGGATTATCAAAAAGAAAAAAAATTGAAAATCTATATAAAGAAAAAATTGGCTCATATTTACACGCTGAAATTTCTTACAGAAGAAGAATTTTTACAATTTTAAGAAGTTTATGTGATAAACACAACCTTACTTTTGCTCTATGTATGGAATTTGAAAAGAAAAATGGAAAAGCTTATGGTCTTAATAGAGAGTTTGCCAGTTCTATTAATTGTGAAGGGATAAATATTCCTGTTTATAAAAGAAATGGAGAGAAATTTTATCCTTCTGCTTCCTGTAATGGAAACTGCCTTAACTGTAAAAAACCTTTATGTGGTATTGATGAACTCGCTCAAGGAAAGGTAAAAAATAACAACTATAAAGGTTTTACTTATTATGACTATTTGAAATGGAGCAGAAAAGAAATGGAGTTATTTAAATGAAATTTACACTTGCTTCAAAATCACCCAGAAGAAGAGAATTACTTAAAAGAGTAATTGATGATTTTGAAATTGTCTATCCTGATATAGATGAGAAAAAAATTGAGGAAGAGGACCCTGTCGGTTTTGCAGTAAAGGCAGCAGAATTGAAAGCAAAAAATGTTGGAGAGAAATATCCTGATTGTGCTGTAATTGCCGCTGATACCGTTGTTTCTCGTCAGGGGGAAATTATCGGCAAACCTAGAAATTACAAAGAGGCATTTGAAATTTTAAAATCCCTTTCAGGAACAGAACATAAAGTAATAACAGGAATTGCTATTTATAAAAAAGATGAAAATAAACTCTTAACAGGTTATGAGATAAGTTATGTCAAATTCAAAAATCTTGCCGATGAAGAAATTAGAAAATACCTTGATGAAAATGAGTATCAGGATAAAGCAGGAGGGTATGCCGTTCAGGAAATTGGAGATAAGTTTGTTGAGAAGATAAAAGGAAGTTATGAAAATGTTGTTGGATTGCCTGTTAAAAGATTAAAGAGAATGATTGAGGAATTTAAAATTCCAGAGATTGAAGTTGAGGTGGAAGATATTGCTTTCCCCAACAATTTTGCGGTCGGTAAGAAAGAAAATTTTGTTATTTTTATTCCAGGAGCAACTTATAAAGACAGAGTTAAAGCAAGAATAAAAAGAGGGAAGAAAAATTTCTCATACGGAGAAGTTGTTGAAATTTTAAAACCATCTCCCTTCAGGACAACTCCGGTTTGTCCTCATTTTGGAAAATGTGGAGGATGTTGTTTCCAGAATTTAAAGTATGAAAAACAGTTAGAATTGAAATTTAACTATATTGTGAAAACACTGGAGAAAATAGGCGAAATAGATATAAAAAAAGTTGGTATTCAACCAATTATACCTTCTCCTGACATTTATTATTACAGAAATAAAATGGAATTTGCTTTTGGAGGGAAAGAAGAGATTTATACTGGTTTAAGAGAAAGAAATTCACCATTTGAAAAATACAGGTGGAATGTTGTTCCTGTTGAAAAATGTTTAATTTTCAGCCCTCTTTATGAAAAAATCTCACCTTTAATAATTGAGTTTGCTAAAAAAACATCTCTTCCATCTTATGACCCATATACAAAAAAAGGATATTTCAGACATCTTATTTTGAGAGAAGGAAAGAACACAAAAGAAGCAATGGCAATTCTTGTGACAAAAAGCGGAAAAGACCTTGATTTTACATCTTTAATTGAAAAGATTAATGATGTTGCCCCTGAAATTAAGAGTTTTTACTGGGTTGAAAATGACCAGTTGTCAGATGTTGTCTCTTTTGAAAAAAAACACCATATTTTCGGAAAATCAATAATTGAAGAAAAGATTAACAATTTCATATTTAAAATTTCTCCTTCTTCATTTTTTCAGCCAAACTCAAAAGGGATAGAGGTACTTTATTCAAAAATACAGGAAAACATAGAGGAAGGGAAGAGAATTTTAGGACTTTACTGTGGAACAGGGGCAATTGAAGTTTCAATAGCAGAAAAAAGTAGAGAAGTTGTTGGTATAGATTCAGAAGAGGTAAATATTTCTGTGGCTGTTGAAAATTGTCAAAATAACAACATTACAAACTGCAAATTTTATTGTGGAAGAGTTGAGAAAATACTCGGGAAGAAAGAACTTGGTGATTTTGATATAGTGATTGTTGACCCTCCCAGGAGTGGTTTAACAACAAAGGCAATCAGAAAAATAGTGAAAATGGAAATACCAGAGTTTATTTATGTTTCCTGTAATGTTTCTACTTTTTCAAGAGATATAAATTTACTTAAAGAGAATGGCTATAAGCTTGAAAAACTTTATCCTTTTGACCTTTTTCCCCACACTCCCCATATGGAACTTCTCGGCATTTTAAAAAAGGGATGATTCATTTTGGAAAAAGTTATATCAGAGGGGAGAATTTATTTTTCCTTCGCTTTATATTCACTTTCATTAAACCTTAACTCTGTGAAAAATAAGTAATATATATACTGTAATTCTTCTAAATTTAATAAACAAAAGAGTTTCTATTGACAGAGATATTATTTTATGGTATTACTTAATAAGTAATATAAAAAAGGAGGGGAAATATGGTTAAAGCATATCCTGAATGGGTTTACAAATGTAAGAAGAAGGGCACAGCAATCCACAAGATAGGGAATAATTTTTATTTATATGAAGTAGAGAGTAAGTGGGACAGGAAAT
>JAGGVW010000187.1 GCA_021157805.1 bacterium | reverse complement strand
ATTTTTGAATTTTGGGAGGAAGTGGATATACTGGTATAATACAGGTAGACCTCACTTTGGAGATAAAATGAATGGCAAAACTCCTTATGAGAAATTAAAAGAATCTGGATATAATTTACCTATTGAATTTTGTGCTTTTCCCCCTGTAATTCTGATAAAATTTCCCCTTCTTTAGTTCTAAATTTTTCTAAAGTGGTGGTAACGTTCTGTGTGTCTATGACACTTCACAAGTTGGGTTATAATTTTATCTGAGTTTTTTTCTTGTTATTTTAATTTATTTCCTTTCTTTTATTTTATTCCTTACTTATATAAGGAGTTTTGTGGCGTAGAGAAAATAGATAAATGTGCCCACTATATCAGAAATTGTTGTTATGAGTGGTGTGCTTGCAGTGGCAGGGTCTTTTTTTAATTTTGTAAATAAGAAGGGGAGAGAAAGACCTATTAAACTACCTATGATAACATTTGTTATCATTGTAAGGGACACAACAAAAGCAATTTTTGTTCCACCTCTTATAAATCCCATAAAAGAAATCCCTATTCCCATTGTTAAACCGAGAGCAGCAGAAACTATCAACTCTTTTCCAATAAGTTTTACCCAGTCATTCAGTTTTACATCACCAAGAGCAATTGACCTCACCATAAGAGTTGCTGCCTGAGAACCAGCATTTCCACTTGTATCAATTAAAATAGGAAGGAAAGTAGCAAGCACTATGTATTTTGCAAGAGTTTCTTTGAAAACACCAATTATCCCGCCTGTTATAATGTCCATAAAGAGAAGGATTAAAAGCCAGTTTATTCTACTTTTATAAAGTTCAGAAACAGATGCTTCACCAACATTTGTAATTACATTAAGGTGTTCTGTTGGTTCCACACCACCTATTTTTCTAAAATCTTCTGTCTCTTCTTCTTCCATAACATCGATCAGGTCATCAACTGTTACTATTCCTATCAATGTTCCATCAGAATCAGTTACAGGGAGAGCAATTAGATTATATTGTTTTACAAGTTTAACTGCTTCTTCCTGGTCCTCAAAGGCAGAAATTGAGATAACTTTTTCATCCATTAATGTTTTTACTTTTTCATCTGGTTCTGAAAGTATAA
Organism: bacterium; assembly: GCA_021157805.1. The sequence continues at coordinate 1,754 of JAGGVW010000187.1, read as the reverse complement.
ATTTTCTTATTGGAATATCATCAAGTAATTTCCAGTTATCGTCAACTACATAAACAATATCAATTGTTTCTGCATCTTTTCCGTATTCTTTTATATGCTGGAGTGCCTGTTTTACTTTCCATTGTGGTTTAACAGCGACATATTCAGGAGTTATTAATCTACCGACGCTATTTTCTGGATAAGCAAGTATTTCAATACTCTGTTTTCTTTGTTCAGGCGGTAAGAGGTTAAGTAAATTTCTTGTGATTTTTCCAGGGAGTTCTTCAAGTAAAGCAATTCTATCGTCTGGTTCAAGTTCAAGAATGAGTTGTTTTATCTGATTATCACTTAATTGTTTTAATATATCTTCCTGTTTTCCTGGCTCAAATTCTGAAAAAACTTCTGCTGCCTGTTCTTTTGTTAAAAGGCGAAATAAAATTGCTCCTTCTCTTTCATCTAAATTTTCAATAATATCCGCTATATCTGATGGGTGAAATTCGGAAATTACTTCTTTCAATTCTTTCAGTTTTTTTTCCTTAAGAAGTTCTTTTATTTCCGGGAGTAAAAGTTCTTTTTCCATTTTTTCTATTCTTCCAAGATTTTTAAAAGTAGCAGTAGATATTTAAATTATACCGATATTTTTAAAAGAGAGTTGTTTTCTTAAATACAGAGAAAGTTTATTTTATTAACACCTAACTGTCAAAAAATTTTAGTTGATTTAAAAAATCTGATAGAATAAAAAAAATGTGAGGTAGAAATTGATAAAAGGAAAAGATATACAGAAAGTATATGAAATTATAAAAGATGAAATTTACCAGACACCAGTAATTTCAAACGAAAAAATTAATTCAAAAACAGGAAATACTATTTTTCTAAAACTTGAAAATTTACAAAAAACCGGCGCTTTCAAAATAAGAGGGGTATTGAATAAGATAAATTCTTTGAGTGAGAAAGAAAAGAAAAAGGGAGTTATATGTGCTTCTTCAGGAAGTCATGGAATTGCAGTTTCATATGTCTCAAAGATTTATGAAATCAAATCAAAAGTTGTTGTTCCTGAAATTACACCTGAAATAAAGATAAACAAGCTGAGAAATTTTGGTGAAGTTGAAATTTTTGGCAAAAGTTATTATGAAAGTTATTTATACGCCAGAAAGATAGCAGAGGAAAATAATTTAACTTTTATACATGGATTTGATGATCTACATATCATAGCAGGACAGGGGACAGTTGGTATTGAAATTTTCAATCAGCTGAAAGATTTTGACTATATTGTTGCTCCAGTTGGAGGAGGTGGTTTAATTGCAGGTATGCTCATTGTAAGAAATTTCTTTTTCCCTGATGTGAAAATTATTGGTGTTCAGGCAGAAGGTGCACCATCTATGTTTATCTCCTGGAAGGAAAAAAGATTATGTGAACTTTCTGATGTAAAAACAATTGCTGAAGGTATTGCAGTTAAAAAACCAGGAGAGTTAAATTTTTCAATTGTAAAAAAATATATTGATGATATACTTCTTGTAAGTGATGATGAGATAAAAGAAAGTTTAAAGTTTCTTTACGGTAAAATTGGAATTGTTGCCGAGACAGCAGGAGTTGTTTCTTTTGCAGCAGTCCTGTTTGATAAATTAAATGTGAGAAATAAAAAAATTGTCTGTGTGATAAGCGGAGGTAATATTTCTTCATCTGGCTTATTCAATTTCACAGGGATAAAATAAAATGGTAGAGTTGATAATAAAAAATGGTCTGGTTTTCCTTGAAGGAGAGAAATTTGAAAAAGT
>JAGGVW010000139.1 GCA_021157805.1 bacterium | reverse complement strand
TGAATAAAAAATATGAATACTATAAATAAAATTATTTTAACTGTTTTTTTCATTTTCCTCACCCCTTTATAATTAAAACATATTTAATTGTAAATGAAAAAAGAAAATTTGGGAAATTTCTTATCCCTCCTCCTTCTAATTTAAAACTATATACTCCTTAAATAAAAATAAAGAACAAAAGAACTCGGTATATCTCTTCTGAAGTTTTATTTTCATTCTTCTAACTCTTTCAATATTTTTTCAAATACTTCTAAAGACCTAATAGTAGCATTCACAGTTTTCTCATACTGTTATAACCTCTTCAAGAATATATTTCCCGATATGTGGCTTAAGTGCTTTTTTAGATACAAGGTCTACTTTCCTGCCTATTAAATCACTCAAATATTCCTCCAGTTCAAGAAATTTAAAAAAACCTATCGGTTTTTCAAATTCAACCAGTATATCAACATCACTCTCTTCTTTCATTTCTCCCCTGACAAGAGAACCAAAAATACCAATTTCTTTGACACCATATTTTTCTTTCATCTCTTTCTTATGTTGCTGAATAATTTTTTTTATTTCCTCAATTGATTTTTTCATTTCTTTCTACCTATTGTTTTATTTTATCTTTAGTTTTAAACATTTTCAGAGCAATAGAGATATATCACTTACCTTTTTCCTATCACTTATAATATATAGCAAACAAGGGGAGAAATCAAGGATTAGTTTTTTAACCGCCGCGGTTAGAAAAGGTTCTCTTTTTATGTATTATCCAGTAAACAAAGGTTATTATTATAACTAATAGAAGGATAATAATGGTAATATGATGTGTATATCTTTTTATAAGTTCTTTATTTTCTCCTATGAAATAACCAAGAAAAGCAAGGATACTGACCCATATTCCAGCACCAGCAATTGTATAAAAAGAGAAAAGAGAAAAATTCATTTTTGCCAGCCCTGCCGGGAGAGAAATATACTGTCTTACTCCAGGGATTAACCTTCCATTAAATGTTGAAATATGACCGTGTTTTTTGAAAAAAAACTCAAGTTTTTCAAGTGTTTTCTCTTTTATAAACAGGTATTTCCCATATTTTACTAAAAATTTCCTTCCATATTTCCTTGCAAGAAAATAATTGAAAATTGCTCCAGCATAACTTCCTGAAATTCCCCAGAATATAGAATATAATAAATTAATCTTTCCAGTTGAAGCAAGATAACCAGCAGGTATCATTACAACTTCACTCGGAAAGGGAAAAAATGAACTTTCAAGAAACATTAAAATAAAAATACCTGCATAACCAAAACTTCCTATCCTATCAACTAAAAAGGTATAAAACTCGCTCATTATTTAATTTTTCACCTATGATAACATATTTTTTAATTCCGAATTTTCCCATTTCTTTATTATATCATACCAACACTACTTCCATTCTTTATTATTTAAAAGCATATTGGTAATAGTTTAGTTTTCATAAAAACAATTTATTTCTTTTAAATTTTATTCCTTACCCATTCCTTTGGTCAAATTTTAATTATTTTAAAATTCAGGTGCTTTATCTTCTCTTCTACTGGTGTTCTGGTGTTCTGGTGTTCTGGTGTCTGGTGTCCTGGTGCTCTGGTGTTCTGGTGTCCTGGTGCTCTGGTGCCCTGGTGTTCTGGTGTCCTGGTGCTCTATCTGTTTCAACAAGGGGGGATATTTTTTAGAAAACTTACCTGTTACGCATATTGAGATTGTAATAACTATGTTAGAAAAAATTTAAAGTATTAAGTTCTTAAGTTATGAATTTATTAACTTCATAAGAGTTTTTTTAACCCAATCAGGTAGTTCAGGATAGTCCTCAAAACTTAATAAAGCCCCTGCATAAATTTTATAACTCTGTCCTGGAAATTTTTTCTCAAAATCTCTTTCAATTTCTTTCTTATCCCATTTGTAAGTTTTTAGTAAAAACGCAACATCATAAGGATCTTTTTGTTCTATTCTTCTCCCTGCTACATAAATTTTATTCAAGAAAATATCATAGTCATCTGCTTTTTTAATTCCTTTAAAGTTCTCAATAGGTTTAATATTTTTGAAAGGAAAGAATACAAAAGATACTTTTACACCTTCTATATAAAAATCCAGATTATCAATCCCTCTTTCCTCTTTTTGTATTTTGAACAATTTTCTAATTTTCAAAGAGACCCTATTGAAAGAAAACATCTTATCTTTAAAAAAATCAAGGTCTATACTTCTTCTGTGATTAAATTTAAACATTATTGCAGTTGCTTCAGCAAGATAAAAATCATTAAAATTTTTCTGTATATCTACTGCTAATTTGAATAATTCTTCCACCTTTTTATCCAAAATTTTACTCCTCTTTTAATTTGATGGTATTTAAAAGCAATTTTGTATGTTTCTTCCGGGAATAAATTATAAATTTTTTTAATTTCATCAAAATTTCCGTATTTTAGAACTCTCAAGACCAAAATTTCTACAGGAGCTTTTTCTTCATAATCCCACAAATAAATCTTAAATTCCTCTGGTATTTTAACCTCTTTAAAATAATCCCATTTAACTCTGTTTATTTTCCCTGTTTTTTTTGTATCCATAAAGAAAAGCCCACTCCACTAACTAATTTTAAGGTTAACAACTTTTCCCTTCCCCTTATAGATAATATCACAAATCCTTCTGCAACTCAAAGGTATAAATTGCCTCATTCACAACCACTTCATCATTAATTTTACTTTTGAGAAATTTTTTCTTCCACTGCCGCCTGTGCTGCTGCAAGTCGGGCAACTGGAACTCTATAAGGAGAACAGGAAACATAATTCATACCAACTCTATGACAAAACTTAACACTTTCAGGGTCTCCACCATGTTCTCCACATATTCCAATTTCAAGAGAAGGATTTGTTTTCCTCCCTTTTTCAATTCCCATCTTTACAAGTTGTCCAACTCCTTCCTGGTCAAGTGTCATAAATGGGTCATCTTTTATAATCTTTTTATCAATATAAATTGGAAGGAATTTTGCAACATCATCTCTACTGAATCCAAGTGTCATCTGTGTTAAATCATTTGTTCCAAAAGAGAAAAATTCTGCTTCTTCCGCAATCTGGTCTGCTGTTACTGCTGCTCTTGGAATTTCAATCATTGTTCCAACCATATATTTTACTTTTACTCCATACTTTTTCATAACTTCTTCTGCTACTTTTATAACCACTTCTTTTTGGTTTTTTAACTCGTTAACGTTTCCTACAAGTGGTATCATTATTTCTGGTATAACTTCAACCCCTTCTTTTTTAAGTTCACAGGCCGCTTCCATAATTGCTCTTGCCTGCATTTCAGTAATTTCAGGATAGGTTATTCCAAGACGGCAACCACGATGACC
>JAGGVW010000224.1 GCA_021157805.1 bacterium | reverse complement strand
GTTAAAAAGGAAGCAGTTATTGAAGCAATTGATACAGACCTTATTTATGAAATACCACTTATATTTGCCAGACAGAAACTTGATAAGATAATTTTGAGATATCTTGATTTAAAGTCAGGGAAAAAAGACCTTGAAAAGTGGAGGAAAATAGTTAAAACTTTAAGGAATACGGATAAAGAAGTGGTAATAGGAGTTATCGGAAAATATATAAAATTACAGGACTCTTACAAATCAATTTATGAAGCACTTATTCATGGAGGAATTGGTAACAGGACAAATGTAAGGTTCAAAAAAATTGATTCTGAGGATATAGAAAAATATGGAGCAGAAAAATATCTTGTTGGGGTTGATGGGGTTATAATGCCTGGGGGTTTTGGAATAAGAGGAGTTGAAGGAATGATAAAAGCAATTAAGTACATAAGAGAAAACAAAATTCCATTTCTTGGTATATGTCTTGGTATGCAGTGTTCTGTGATTGAATTTGCAAGAAATGTATGTGGGCTTTCAGATGCAAATAGCATTGAATTTAATCCAGAGACAAAAAATTCAGTTATAGACCTTATGGAAGAACAGAAAAAGATTGATAAAATGGGTGGAACTATGCGGCTTGGTGCTTATGAATGTGTTTTAAATAAAAATTCAATCTCATATAGTGCCTATAAAAAGACAAAAATTTATGAGAGACACAGGCACAGATATGAATTCAACAATAATTATAAAAAGTTATTTGAAAAAAAAGGAATGGTTTTTGCAGGAAAGAATCCAGAAAAAAACCTTGTTGAAATAATAGAGATAAAAAATCACCCGTTTTTTGTTGCCACTCAATTCCATCCAGAGTTCAAATCAAAACCATTTAAACCACATCCTTTATTTTATTTCTTAATAAAAAAATCACTTGAAAGAAGGAAAAGAAAATGAAAGAAAGTATGACTCCAAAAGAAAGATACCTTGCTGTATTGAATAAAAAAATTCCTGATAGAATACCTATGGATTGGTGGGCAACAGGTGAGGTGAATGAAATGATAATGAAACATTTAGGAGTTTCTTCAATGGAAGAGGTATATAAAAAATTGCACATAGATAAACCCTTTGGAGTTTATCCAGAATATAAAGGACCGAAAATCCCAGAAGGTTATGATATATATGGTTGTAAACATAAAGAAGTGAAATATAAAACAGGCACATACTCAGAATGTATTTTTCATCCACTTGAAAAATATAATTCAGTTGAGGAAATAGAAAAAAATTATACCTGGCCAAGTGTTGACTGGTTTGATTTTTCTGGAATAAAAAAACAATTGGAAGGGAAAGAAGATTATCCAGTTCTTGCTGGAGGGAGTGAACCATTTTTAAGATATAAAAAGTTAAGAGGGGAAGAACAGGCATTTATTGATTTAATTGAAAATCCAGAAATTGTTCACTATTGCCTTGATAAACTTTATAGTTTTTCTTATGAATTTACAAGAAGAATATATGAAACAATCCCGGGGAAGGTAAATATGAGTTATGTTGCAGAAGATATGGGTGGACAGGACTCTCTTATGTATAGCCCTTCTCAAATAAGAGAATTTTTCCTCCCCTGGATGAAGAAAATGGCTGACCTTGTCCATCAAGCAGGTGCTTTTGTTTTTCACCATGATGATGGAGCGATAAGGGATATAATACCTGATATGATTGATATTGTTAAAATAGACATCCTTAATCCAATTCAATGGAGATGCAAGGGTATGGATAGAAAGGAATTAAAAGAGACATTTGGGGAAAAGATTGTTTTTCATGGAGCAGTTGATAATCAACACACCCTTCCCTTTGGAACTACAGAAGAAGTTAGAGATGAAGTTATTTACAATATAGAAGTGCTTGGAAAAGGTGGTGGATATATACTTGCTCCCTGTCATAACATCCAGCCATTAACACCAGTTGAAAATATTATAGCTCTTTATGAAACAGGATATGAAAACGGCTGGTATTAAAATGGAAAGAGAAAAAAAGCAGGAAAAACTTTTTTATGAGGATAAACTTTAGTATAATACATTTATGGAGGTGGGAATATGATTCCAAGTAAGTTTTGGGAAAATGTATTCAGTAACTTGGGATTTAAGAAAACAACAATCATAGGAAGAACTGCATTTAAAATTCCGATTTATGAAGTAATTTATATGTCTCAAGTTATGAATGCATCAAAGGAGGATATATTTAATGACGATTATTGGGGAACAAGAAATGGGTACGTTTTTATTCCAATAGACGACGAGGATTTCCTACAATTTCCAAAGAGCACCCCCTTTGTATTTGTAGAAGATATTGTCTTAAATGAAGATTCCCTAAATCACCATATAAATCCCATGTTATCTCCCTCATTACATTATTTTAAAAATGTCCATCCTTATTTTTTTGAAAATGAAGAAAAGTATCTCGTAATTCTGAATTGGGGATATACAAAATTTAAAAGCAAAAAAAGAGCAATAAAAGAACTGGTTGAAGAAATAAGGAAAGATGGACATGAGCCCTTAGATTTTGTGTTTTTCAGAACTCCCTATCATGATACAGACTCTGATTATATCGGCGAACATATTTTAGAATACTTTCTCTCCTGCTATCTAAGAAAAAATGGATTTATAGTTGATAAATTTAGTGAATCTTTAAAAGGAGAGGACAATAGGAAATTCCCAGATCTATATGCAATAAAAGCACCAAATATTCAAAATTTCTTAATTAGAAAGGGGTTAATCCAATATGGTGCTTATTTATGCGAATTAGAGTTGCAAAATAATTCTATTCCAAACCACAAGAAAGTAAATGAAGAGGTTATAATAACCATAGAAGTTGAAAGTACGAAAAAATCACGAAGTGAGGGCGTATTATATCAGTTAATTCCATCACTTGACTCTGGATATTATAATGAAGGTATTCTCTTTGCACCATTTATTGATGATATAATCCAAGATGTTAAAAATTATAAGGTGGGTTTTGGGACTATTCAAAGAGATGGGAAAATTTGCGTAGAAAGATGCTCTGGAAATTATGGAATTGATAAGAAAGTTTTGAAAATTAGAAAAATGTTTGAAAGAATCATAAAACTTACATTACTGAAAAACTTACCACTTAGGCAAGTGTTTGATTTATTGCCGGATGTCCGCAGCTTTTATGATTTATATTTTGCAGTTGATAAATTAGATATAAATGAGATAGTTACTTCTATAAAAGGATAAACGAATCACCGAACTCTGCGGTAACTTCGTTGCCTTACCCTCACTTCGTTCGGAGCATATAACAAGTGTGTATTTGAGTTTGTGCCTTACGGCACTTACCCAGATTTTTGCTTCGGTAACTTCTTTTATACCGAGAATATCTCAAGAACCTATCCAGATTTTGAAAGAGTTATGAATAAGAGGGGAAGAAAACTTATACTTGATGAAAATAATCTATTAGAAATAGGGTGGTGATTATTTAAGGTCAGGAAGGGTAAGTATTGGAATAAAACCGAACTTACCAAATTTAAACTCAATATAACTTCATATAACCGAACTTACCAAGGGAAAAAATTTGGAAAGTAAAGACAGATAAGGGGAAGGGATGGTTTTTTATTTTCCAGATATAGACACTAAAATCTTAAAAATAACTCTTGACAAAGTTTTTATATAAGG
>JAGGVW010000231.1 GCA_021157805.1 bacterium | reverse complement strand
CATTAAAAAATCTTCTCCCTATAAATGGGGCTAGGGGAAATACTATCTCCTTTTTTTTCCTATCAGTTGTTGGAGAAAAAGGACAATATTTCCCTTCCTGTAAACAACCTTATTGGTTATACTTTTATCATTAGAAATTTGAAAGAGAGCATACAAAAAAGGAAAATATTATCTTTAGACCTCTATACATTATTTTCAATGAGTATTTTTTTCGTCCTTTGATAATTTTTATCTCCTGACTTTTATAGAACTATCTTTTTATCTGCAAAAAATTCCAACCCGGTTTGGGCAAATCTAAACCTACATTTTTTCCTGTCTGTAAATTCATCTGGATTGAATTTTTCTTTAACATCAGGAGAGGCATTGTGTGAAAATCAAAAAAACAACATTCTGAATTATGCATAATTTTTCTTCTCACATTTCAAAAACAATTTTATATGCACTTTTGTTTTTAAGCAAATCAAACCCATCTTTAATTTTTTCAAACTTCATTGTGTGAGAGTAAAACATTTTAAAGGGAATCACATTGAGTTTTACAAGTCCTATTACCGAATTATGAGCAAGATTTTCATCAGGGCCTGTAAAAATTATTTCCCAGTTTCTAGGTCCTTTTTTTCTGTCTGCTATGTATTCAGTTGAATAAGGTGTTGCATATGGAACAATTCTTCCATTATTTGTCAGAAGTCCTGCACTTTCTGTAAATAATTTTTCATCACCTGCAGCATCAATAACAAAATCAACTCCTCTATTATTTGTTATTTCTTTTACCTTTTTCACCATATTTTCTTTTTTATTATTTATTACAAAATCGGCGCCAACTTTTTTTATGTATTCAAGTGGTTCTTCTCTTCTCCCAATTACTATTACAGGATATGCACCAAGAAGTTTTGAAAAGAAACAGAAACTCATTCCGACAGGTCCTGTTCCAAGAATAGCAACTTTACTATTCATTCTTACACCAATTTTTGAAATAAAACTATATGTTTCTTTAAGAGTTATCAACATTGTAGCATCAGCAGGAGATATTTTTATTTCAGAAGGTATTTTTTGCTGGAAAATTGTAAAGTTATTGAGAGTTTTATCTGGATTATCTTTATAAAATGCCTCTATATCTGTAACAATTCCATATTCTGCAAAGCATCCCCATAATGAAAAATATTTTCCTAATTTTTCTCCTGGATAAATTGAAGTGGGTCTTAAAAAAATATCTCCTTCTTTTATATATCTCACTTTTTTACCTGTTTTTACCACAACTCCTACACTTTCATGTCCAAGAATTCCTGGGTAATTAAGAGGATATGGAAATTCTCCATTTATTATCTTTTTATCCGTTCCACTACAGGTTGCACTGGCAAGAATTTTACAGAGGCACTGATAAGGACCGATTTCAGGCAAAGGAATTTCTTCTATCCAGACATTCCCTTTTCCATCTGTCACTGCTGCTTTCATTTCTCACCTCCCTCTCTTGATAAATCTGTCAAGATTCTTTTTCTTCTGAAATTCGACAAACATAAGAAATTTTTCAAATAACAACTATCTTTTTCATTTTTCTTTTCTATTTTCAAGTTTTCAAATTTTCTTTTTTACACAACTTCATTATATACCCCCACCCGAATTTGTCAAGAGATGTGAAAACCCTTGTCAGATAAGGGATTGGAGGAATTACAAAAATTCTCTCAAATTTTGAAAGAGTTAAAAAATTAAAATCAAATTTCTTTTTTATATCTTTGTTATCTCCTCAGAAGGCAGACAGAGAAAAAAATACAGAAAGTTAATCTTTATGTCGGAATTTTAGTTCTACCTTACCTTCATAGTTTCTTTTTATCTCTTCAGTTATTCTGTAAATATCCTGAATATTTACATTTTTCTTAAACCTGTGATTTTCAACAATTTCTTCAACTATTTTCATAATTTCGTTAAATTTTATTTTATTCTTTAGAAAAAGACCAACAGCAAGTTCATTCGCAGCATTAAGAACAACAGGATATGAACCTTTCAATTCAATTGCCTTTTTTGCAAATTTTATAAATTTTTCATTTTCAGATGGGACTTTAAATGTAAGATTCCTCATATTTTCAATATCAAGAAAATCAAAAGATGTCTCTTTTCTTTCAGGATAATTTAAAACATAACTTATTGGAATTTTCATATCTGGTTTATACATAACTGCCTTTATCGTTCCATCAACAAACTCAACAAGCCCGTGGACTATTGCTTCTGGATGAATTAAAACATTAATTTTTTCAAAAGGTAGAGAAAAAAGATAATGTGCTTCAATTATTTCAAAACATTTATTCATCATAGTTGCTGAATCAACTGTTATCTTTTTCCCCATTTTCCACACAGGATGGAAAAGAACTTCTTTTACTTTTGGATTTTTTATTTTTTTCTCATAAAATGGACCTCCTGATGCAGTTATATATATCTTTTTAATATCTTCCTTCTTTTCTTTTTCAATAATCTGGAAAATTGCATTATGTTCACTGTCAATAGGAAGAATTTTACTTTTGTATTTTCTAATCAATTTTTTCACAAGAGAACCCGCAACAACAAGAACTTCTTTTGTAGCAAGGGCAATTGTTTTCCCTCTCTTTACACATTCAACAAATGTCTTCAAACTTTCAATTCCAGGGATGGCAAAAACAAAAATATCTGCATCAACTTCTGAAATTTCTGTAAGGTCATCACCATAAAAAAATTTCACACTTTTAAAATTTTTCTCAAAAGAAGAATCTCTCTTTTTAGTATAAACAAAGGAAGGAGAAAATTCTTTTATCTGCTCCTTTAAAACTTTTCTATTTTCTTTACAGGCAAGAGCAACAACTTTAAATTTTTCTTTCTGTCTCCTTATAACTTCAAGAGTATTAACTCCTATTGTTCCCGTTGAACCTAAAACTGCAATTTTCTTCATTTAATAAGCCCTCCAAATTTCCTTTTTCTCTTCTGATATGAAACAAGGGCTTTATAAAAATCTTCTTCATCAAAATCAGGCCATAAAACATCTGTAAAATAAAATTCTGAATAAACTGATTGCCAGATTAAAAAATTACTTATTCTTTTCTCTCCAGCAGTTCTAATTATAAGGTCAACATCCGGAACATCAGGAAGATAAAGAAATTTTCTGAAAGTTCCTTCATCTACTTTTTTTATTTTTTTCTTCTTAACAATTTTCTCAACAGCATCAAGGATTTCCTGCCTTCCACCATAATTTATTGCAAAAATTAAATTTAAACCTGTATTGTTTTTTGTAATGTCTCTAACATAGTCCATTATTTCAATAAGTTTTTCTGGTAATCCCTCTTTCCTTCCTGTAAATTCAACTTTAACATTATTCCTGTTTAAACTTTCCCCTTCTTTTCTCAATCTTGTTTCCATAAGTTTGAAGAGAAAATTAACCTCCTCTTCAGGTCTTTTCCAGTTTTCTGTTGAAAAAGAATAT
>JAGGVW010000086.1 GCA_021157805.1 bacterium | reverse complement strand
TACTTAAAGCGGCTTCTGATTTTTATAAATTCAATCTTAATCTTGGAGAAATAGCGAAAATATGGAGGGCTGGCTGTATAATAAGGGCTCAGTTTCTTGATGAAATAACAGAGGCATACAAAGAAAATCCTGACCTCCCAAATCTGCTTGCATATAATAAATTTTCAGATTTTGTAAAGGAAAATTTATGGAAACTTGGAAAATTTGTTGAAATTGCCCACAGGTCAGGAATTCCTGCTCTTGGAATGGCAAATTCTTATGATTATATATTACAATTAACTTCTCCTGTGATGTTTGCTTCTCAGGTTACCGCTTTACAGAGGGACTATTTCGGAGCACATGGATACTTTAAAATTGGCGGAGAAGAGAATCCTGATATATTAAAGACAGAAGATGGAAAAGTTAGAGAATTTCATACCGAGTGGTTATTAGATGGAAGACCTGAAAAAGAAATTACAAAATAAAGTTCAGAACCCGGTTCTGGATAAGAGAGAAAATGGATCTTGATTTATTATTAATAAAAAGGAGAAAAAATGAAGGTAAAAATTGCAATTGTTAATTCAACAAGTTTCGGTATAAAATTTCCAGAACATATTGAGAAATTGAAAGAATTTGCTGATGTTGAAAGAATAAATTTTCCAACAGATGTGTCAGAAGAAAATATAATAAAAACATTAAAAAACTCTTATGGTTTAATTATAGGACTTTCTCCTTTCTATAATGAAAATATACTTAAGGAATTGAAAAATTTGAAAATTATTTCAAGGCATGGAATTGCTGATTCAAATGTTGATTTGAAAGCAGCAACAGAACTTGGAATATATGTTTGCAGATTTCCTCTTGAGATACAGAGAGAATCAATGGCTGAATATACAGTTGCTCTTATACTTGCAATTACAAGAAAATTGATTGAAGCAGCAGAATATACAAGAGAAGGATTATGGGGAAAAAGAATTGAACTTGTTGGATTTGAATTAAAAGGAAAAAGAGTTGGACTAATTGGAGTTGGAAATGTTGGAAGTAGAGTATCTGAAATTTTAAAGAATGGCTTTAATGTAGAGGTGATTGGTTTTGACAATCTCCTTTCTGATGATGAAATTAGAAGAAGAGATACAATTCCTGTCTCATTTGATGAACTTATAGAAACATCTGACATAATTTCCCTTCACTGCCCGTTAACAGAAAAAACATATCACCTTTTAAATGAAAAAACATTCAGTAAAATGAAGGAAGGAGTTATTATAATAAATACTGCCGATGGAGAAATAATAGATGAAAGTGCTCTTCTTGTTGCTTTAAAATCAGGAAAAGTTGGTGGATTTGCTGCAGATGTAGTGGAAAATCAACCAATCGGTATAAAAAATCCTCTTCTTAAATTTCCGAATGTTTTAATTCTGCCTCATATAGGCAGATATACAATTGAGACAATAAAAGCGATGGGTGAGTTTACAGTTGAGAATTTGAGAAAATTTTTTGTTGAGGGTAAAAGACCAGAGTATATTGAAAATCCAGAAGTAATAAGTAAAAAATAGATTAAACTTTAACTATTTCAGGATTAAATCCATGTTGTGCGAATATTATTTTAAACTTTCCCTTTGAATCAGAAAATTTTCTCAGATATTTTTCCTCTATGATTTTTTTTATTCTTTCTCTATCACAATTCTTTTTTAATATCCCTATACAACTTCCTCCAAACCCAGCACCTGAGAATCTTGCTCCATATATTTCCTCCATTGAGTTAAGAATTCTATGTATTTCTATTGTTTGAGGTATTCCGCATTCATAATTTTTTATTGAACTTTCTCCTGATTCTTTCATTAATTTCCCGAATTTTTCAATATTTCCTTTTTCCCAGTATCCTATTCCTTTTTCAACTCTTTCCATTTCAGAATAAAAATGTTCTGCTCTTTTCCTTAAATTTTCAGGTAGTTTTTCTTTATACTTTTCAAAGTAATCTCTTTTAACATCCCTCAATCTTATGTTTTCTATGACTTTTTCACCAGCAAGTTTTAAAAGAATTTTGGATGCTTCAATGCATTCTTTCACTCTTTCATTATAAATTGTTTTTGTTAAAACTCTATCTACTCCTGAATGGACAATTATTATATCAAAGTTAATTTTCTTTTCAGGAATTATATTTTTAAACTCGTTAGTTTTACAATCAATAAAAAGAAGAGAAAGGGGGAAGTTAGAATTTAAAAGAATAATTGATTGGTCAAGGATTCCATTATTTAAACCAATGTAATCATTTTCAATTTTTTGCATAAAGAAGACATTTTCTTCTTCTGAAACCTTTAAATTGTTAATTTTCTCAAGAGCAAGAAGATACGAAATACCTGTTGCAGCAGAAGAACTTAAGCCCCTTGTTGAAATTTCTCCATAAATAAGACCATCAATTCCCTTCTTTATATCATATTTTCCTTTCAGAACAGAAAAAGCACCTTTTATATAATCTGACCAGTGATTTTCTTTTTTTACCTCTTCATCAATTGCAAACTCAATTATATCATTGTAATTTTCACTGTAAATTCTTATTCCTTTTTTATTTTCACTGAATAAGAGATAGATGTATTTATTGACAGTCATACCTGAAACAATACCATATTGATGGTCAATATGAGCACCAAGAGGAGAAATTCTTAATGGAACTTTTACCATATACAGATTTTTATTTCCAAATAAAGTTTTATATTTTTCTTTTAAAGAAGAAATATTCATATTATTCAAATTTCTCTTTCCATTCTGCAAGTTCATATCTCCCTGTGGTTGGAAAATAAGGTGGAGGATTATCAATCACTCTTTTATCATAATGATAATCTTTATAATAACCTGAAGCAATTCTCCCTGTTCTGGGATAGAAAGTTCCAACCGGACCACGATATGCCTGTATTATTCCTCCCCAGACGGTTAGTTTTCCACTTGGTCTGCGGTATCTCCAGTTTTCAACATAAAATGATTTGTCAAAAGCCATTAATGTAGCGTCTATTTCAAGATTGTTCGGTGCATATCTTGAAACTATTATTGACTTCCCGGCAACAAGTCCCAGCATATCATTACAATTTGGATTTGATGGGGGAGTTTTATATTTGATATGATTTCGTATGTAAATTGAATATCTTGAACCAACTGCAATTGTTAATTTCCCATTTACTGTGCCATAAACTGTAGCATTCCCATTTACATAAACAACACCATTTATACTTGATAAACTTACAGTTCTACTACGATGCCCTCTTCTATAAGTTAATGTTCCATTAGAATGCATAATTATTGTATAGTTTCCTCTCAGATATAACCCATAAGAAAGAGCAGCATTTTTTATTCTATTGAGATTTTTGTATTTGTTCATATTTATTTCTTCAACACCAAGTTTATAACCAGCAAGAAACTTTGGATTATCCCGGGGTGGACCTCCATGATAATAATTAAAGGAAGAAGCAGTGCTTGTTACTTCTCCTTCAAATGTTGGGCTCCCGCAGATATTTAATTGACTATTTGAGTGTAGTGGTCCGTGAATTACATCTTTACTCATAAACCATATCTTCCTTCTTATTTCTGGATTGTATTCACGATTTGTAAAATAGGCAAATTTAGCAAAACTTTCTATTTTCATAATAACATCTATCTCTTTTCTAACAGTTTGATTTTCAAAAGTTGCCGTGGAGATAATTTTATATTTTTTTACTGCTTTTCCAGGATTATCATCATCTGGGTCTATAACCACATTATATTTTCCGCCTCCAAAGTTTTGTTCAGGAAAAGGAGTGAATGGTTCTGTCCCAGGGTAAGGATAACCTGTATTTTCAAGTTGTTCTTTCAAAAATGCTTTTGCATGCTCTGCTCCTGCTTCTGCTATCCAGAATATTTTTGCCTTTCTTTCTTTTTTGATTGAAGAAATTCTTTCTATCCTTGCTAAATAAAGAAGAGAAAAACCAAGTAAAGTTGATGCTATTCCAAGAATAAGGACAAGTGGTAAAATTGCTCCTCTTTTCATTGTTTTGCCTCAATGTTTCTCAAATTAACTATTTTCTTAATTTTTGATGTCTCTTTTCCTTTTTCTATTTCTACATCTATACTGACTGATGCAGAAACTTCTTCTCCTTGATAATCTTCAGCAGGAAATTTAAATTCAAATTTATTAAATTTAATTCCTTTTAACTGACCTTTAACAATATGTATTTTTTCACCATATTCATTTACATATATTAAATCATTTCCCTCAATATAAAAACTCCTTTCCCATTCTTTTCCATCTTCAAGTGGTTCTTTCCTTAATACTAATTTTTTTCCGTCATCCTGAACCTCACAATCTGTAGCTTCCCTGATGTTTTTCTCAAGGAAAGAAGAAATAAAATTTAAAGTAGAATTGAGAACATTTTTATTTCTCTCTTTTTCCCATGATTTTGTTGTTGTTAAACTTATAATTGCAATACCAAGCAAAAAAGAAATACTTATTACAATTCCTATTAATAATTCTATTAAACTAAATCCACTTTTTTTAGTCATCTCGGTGATATTATTGTTTCTAATTTTATTTTATTGTTTTTTCCTCCTTCTGTCCATATAACTTCTACTTTTACTTTTTTTCTTTCAGGATTATTCAACTTTTCAACTTCTACATTCCTTGTGTAATTAATATTATCTACAGAAATTTCTTCATTTGAATTTTTAATATCCTTATATGCCATTGTTTTTATCTCCTCTAATTTCTGATCTGCAAGTTCAGTAGCAATATAATTATGAGTTGAAAAATTCATTTCTTTTTGCCCATAAAGGAAAAAATTAAATATACCTATGCAGAATATAAGAAAAATCACTATTGAGATTAATATTTCTACAAGAGTAAAACCATTTTTATTCATCTTTATATATCTCTTTAATTTTCTCCTTTTCTTTCTTTCCTAATTTATTCATTTCTTTTTCTCCAACAACATGAGGTGTAATAAGAATTATAAGGTCTGTTTTGTTAAAGTTTTTTGTATGGGATTTAAACAAAAATGGGAACAAATCTCCTAAAATAGGAACCTTGCTTGATTTTTTTGATTTATCTATTCTTAAAAGTCCACCAATTACAACTGTTTCGCCATCTTTTACTCTTACCATTGTTTTAGCACTTCTTTCATGTGTATCTACTGCTTCGGTAAAGAATGTAGATGGTTCTGCTGAACTTACACTTGGTTCCACATCAAGTGTTATATATCCCTTTTCATTTACATGAGGGGTTACAATCAGAGAAACACCAACTTCTCCATAAATTGGTTCTTTTGATATTGGAACACCTGTTTCTGGATGATAAACTGTTTTTACTGCTCTTACAATATTTTTTGTAATTTTGATTTTTGCTGGTGTATCGTTTAAGGTTGTAACTCTTGGACTTGCAAGAATATTTGCTTCCCCTTTATTTTCAAGAAATCTTAAATTTGCTGTAAGTGTTTGAAAAGAAATTGTTCCAAGAATGAATTGAGGATTTGCCCCTGTTGTTCCTTCTCCACCAGCACCACCGCCGACCTCTCTTGGATTTACAATTTCTCTTTCAAAACTTTTATGCCAGGGATATGGAACATCTTTTGCTCCACCAAAGAAGTTACCTGCTACATTCCAGTTTATTCCAATATCTTTTAATCCATCAGTTGTTAATTCTACGAGAACTGCTTCAATAGAAATCTGGGGGATATTTTTATCAAGTTGAGAAATTATTTTTTTGATTTCATCTAAATTTTCAGGAGTATCTTTTATAGTTATACTGTTTGTCCGAACATCAATTATAATTTTTCCATCTTTAGTTAAAAAGGGAGAGAGTATATTCCCAATATCTTTTGCTTTAGCATATTGAAGAAAAAATGTTTCATCTTTTAGTTCAGGAACTTCTTTTAACTCCTTTACCACATAAATATCTGTATTCTTCATTTTCTCTCTATAAAGACCATTTGCTCTCAAAATAGCATCAATTGCTTCATCTCCTGTAACATCTTTAAGATATGCACTAATTGGTTTTTCTGCAAGAGAGGAACTTGTGATTAGTTTTATACCTGTTTTTTTACTTAATGCTTCAAGGACAAATCCTAATTTTGCCTGGTAAAAATTTAAAGTAAATGTTTTTTCACATAATCCCTGATGGAAAGTTATTATAAGAAGAAGGAATATTACTATTTGAAAAATTTTTTTTCTTTTCATTTTTACCCCCATAACTTTTCCCTTTTTTATAAGGACTAATAACAAAATACCTGTTTTTATATTTTATTATTACTTTTTCTGGGAATATTTTATAAATCTGATACTCTCCTAAGTATTTTTTTTCTTCAACAACTTTACTATTCAAAATTACAATTGGTTTTTTATCATCATAAACTATTCCGCTTAAATTAAATTCAGGTTCAATAAATACTTCTTTTTTCTTTTTTATTACCTTTTTCTTCTTAATTTTCTCTTTTTTCTTTTTAACTTTTTCTAAGAGAGAAATAAAAGGGTCTCTTTC
>JAGGVW010000260.1 GCA_021157805.1 bacterium | reverse complement strand
TTATAAGTTAATAAAAAATTTCAAAAATTTTATTTATTTTTTATACTTTCTAAATCCCAAGCCAGTTAAGGGATTTCACAATTTTAAATTTTTAATATTCCTTATGAATTTGTAAAATCCTTATCTGTATTGCAATTCAAGAGATTTAAAATTTTTTAACTTCTGAATTGCTTATTTGATAAAGGATTTTGTGCTTTGCTTTTTAAACTCTTAATAAAAATTTACCCAATCCTTTGTCTATCTTGCTTTTTGAGAGATGTTATTTTTAAAAGGCAATTTTCAAAAAATCTAAAAATTTACTTTTTTAAATCTTTATTGACATCTTTTTAAAAATAGATATAATTTTTTATAGTTCTTTCACAAATGTAGATGACATTAAAAAATGTAGTCAAAATTGTAGTCAAAATTCTGGAAAAAGATATAAAAAAGTAAAATTAAATATAACTAAATAAAATAATGAAAATTACTCAAAAGACAAGAAAAATAAAGGATTTCAGCCCCAAAACTTAGTATATGGGCCGTTAGCTCAACTGGCAGAGCAGGGCACTCTTAATGCCAAGGTTGCAGGTTCGACTCCTGCACGGCCTACTGCAAGAACCGGGTTAACAGAAGGGAAATTTTATCTCTGTGGAGTTTGTTGTTCTTTCATCTTCTTCACCATATTTACCATCATATCTGTCATATCCATAATTTTTGCGTCTTCTGGAATATCAAGTTTAAAAACGCTATCTTCAATTGGTGCTTTACTCAATGATTTAAAAATTATCTCCATACCTGGTCTTTCTGTATCTGCATAAAAGGAAATTTTTTCAGGAATAAGATTGTCTCTATGTAACCAAGCAATAACTTTATTAAAAAATTGAACATTTTTACCTTTCAGAGCAGGAACATCTTTTTTCAATGATTGAAGATTCTCAACTGTTAAAACATAATAATTCTTACCATTTTTTATTTTTTCACTTACTTTTAAATTGCTGGAAATTTTTTCAAGGTCAGGGATTGTTGTTTTTCCAAAATCATATTTTTTCTCCCACTCATTCCTTAAGTCATCAGGAAATTTTGTTAAATCAAATTTAATGACAGTATTGGTTAATTTCTGATACTGGAGCATCTTTTTTCCATCAAATAACATTGATATCTCCATTTCCTGTTCCATCCCTGGTTGCTGATAAGTCATCTCCATTTTAAACTTTTTATTTTTTTTCCAGAATTTCATAGGCATTGTTATTACCTTCCCCATCATATCCATTTTCATTTCAATTTCACCACTTAGATACGGAACACCTTTGTAGTTCTCCACAACCTTTTTTAAAAATTCTTCCTTACTTATTTCAGCAAATGAAATTAAACAAAAAAACACAAACAACAAAATAAATTTTTTTTTCATAATCCCCTCCTTTTCTTTTATTATATCATTTTTAAAATTTCATTCATATGCGTTAAAATAGATGGAAATAATATTTTCAATCTCATTCATTCCAGCCCTCTTTTCCTTTAAGAGGAACAAATTGGCAACCACCAAAATTTTCTTTTATAAATTTTCCTTTAACTTTTGTAATCCTGATGAGTTCCTGTAAATACATATCTCCAACAGGCATAACAATCCTTCCACCTTCTTTTAATTGTGTAAGCAAAGATTGAGGAATTTTGGGTCCCGCAGCAGTTACAATAATTCCGTCATAGGGAGCATATTCTTCCCAGCCAAGTGTTCCATCTCCTATTTTTATTTTTACGATATAGCCAAGTTGTTGAAGAATTTTCCCTGCTCTTGTTGCAAGAGATGGAATTCTTTCAACAGAATAAACATCACACCCAATTTCAGATAAAACTGCTGCCTGATAGCCACTGCCAGTTCATATTTCAAGAACTTTTTCTCCGCCTTTTAACTGAAGGAGTTCTGTCATAAGAGCAACTATGTATGGCTGGCTTATTGTTTGTCCTTCACCTATCGGGAGAGGAGTATCATCATAAGCGGATTCTTTCAGATTTTCTGAAACAAATTTTTCTCTTGGAACAATCAGAAATGCCTCAATAATTTTTTTATCTTTTATTCCTCTTGGAATAAGTTGTGTCTCAACCATCTTTTTTCTTAATCTTTCAAAGTTTATTTTTCTTTCCATATTTTTATCCTTGAAAGAGGCGGAAAAATTATTGTTAAAATCATTCTAAAAAACCTTATTGTGTCTCTTACAGGTCTAATCTGACTTCTTTCGGCTCTGTAAACTGTTTGAATTGGAACAGAAGCAATTTTAAATCCCTTCCACGATGCCTTAATTAAAAGTTCTGACTCTGTTTCATAATGAGAAGTTAAAAGATTTACT
This sequence comes from bacterium, assembly GCA_021157805.1. The sequence continues at coordinate 3,662 of JAGGVW010000260.1, read as the reverse complement.
TTTTCTATTACTTCTTTTTTTATCAATCGGTATCCACATTGAGTATCAGGTATCCACTGAAATGAGAGTAAAGAAATTAAAATTGACATAGAAGTATTTGTAATTCTTCTTATCAAAGGCATATCAGTGGAAACAATTTTTCTTTTTCCAATAAATATTCCTGCTCTTTTTTTTCTTTTATATTCTTTTATGAAATTTTCAATATCTGAAAGTAAATGCTGTCCATCACCATCAATTGTAAAAAAAGCAGGGATATTTTCAGAAACAATATATGAAAAACCTGTTTTTAAAGCAGCACCTTTACCTTTACATTGACTATGAGAAAGAACAATAGCACCTTCTTTTTTAGCAATTTCTTCTGTTTTATCTGTTGAGCCATCATTTACCACTATCACTTTTTCAAAAACTTCTTTTGCCTCTCTCACAACCTCTCCTATATTTTTTTCTTCATTATGAGCCGGTATAACAACTGCAATTTCACTGAACATTTATCAATTCCTTTAAATTTTTATTTTTTTCCTCTTTAAGTTGTGGGTCATTTTTAAGTATTTCTTCAACTTTTTTCCTTGCTAGTTTCAAAAGTTTCATATCTTTCATTATATCACCAATTTTTAATGGTGGGATGCCATGCTGTCTTGTCCCGAGAAGGTCGCCAGGACCTCTCAACTTAAGGTCAATTTCTGCTATTTCAAATCCGCTTTCTGCCTGGATAAAACTTTCAATCCTTTCAAGTATTTCCCTTTTTTCAGTATAGACAACAAGGAAACAATATCCTGTTTTCCCGCTTCTTCCAACCCTCCCTCTTAATTGATGAAGTTGAGAAAGTCCAAATCTTTCTGCCTGTTCCACCACTATAAAACTTGCTTCTGGAACATCTATTCCTGATTCAACAACTGTAGTCGCAACAAGAAGTTTTATCTCCCCTTTTCTAAACATATCCATTACTTTTTCCTTCTCTTCCTGCTTCATTTTCCCATAAATAATCCCTGCTTTAATTTCAGGTAAAACTTCCTTTATCCTTTCATACTCTTCTTCTGCTGATTTTATATCTTCGTTGCCTTTAATTGATGGAGTAACAATAAAACCTTTTTCTCCTTTCCCAACCTGATATTTTATGAAAGAATATATTCTACTTTTTTCTTCTTTATGAAAAAGATATGTAATTACATTCCTCTTACCTTTTGGCAATTCTCCAAGAGTTGAAAAGTCCATATTACCATAAATTGTAAGAGCCACACTTCTTGGTATAGGTGTTGCACTCATAACTATGTGATGAACCCCCTCCCCTTTTTGTTTTAAAACTTCTCTCTGCTGGACTCCAAATTTATGTTGCTCATCAACAACCACCATTTTTAAATTTTTAAATTCAACTCCTTCACTTAAAAGAGCATGTGTTCCTATAACAACTTTAATCTCTCCATTTTTTATTTTATCTCGTATCTCTTCTTTTTCTTTTTCAGGAAGTTGCCCAACGAGTAAAGAAACTTCTATATCCTGTTTAAGAAAAAATTGCTGCCAGTTAAGATAATGTTGTTCAGCAAGAATTTCTGTCGGTGCAAGCAAAATTGACTGATATTCAAGACGGGCAAAAATCCATAAAGAAAAAATTGCTATTACTGTCTTACCAGAACCAACTTCTCCATGTATTAGCCGTCTTATGAGTTTTTCATTTCTTATGTCTCCAACAATCTCTTCAAGGACTTTTTTCTGTCCATCTGTCAGTTTAAAAGGCAGTTTTGATTGAAAGATGTCTATAATATTTTTATTAATTTTTACTTTATGTGTGTCTTCTTTTTTTTGTGAAATCTGCTCTTTACTTTTCTTCCATAGTAAATTTAACTGTAAAATAAAAAACTCTCTGAAAATTAAATAATTCCTTGCCTTTTGAAGATTTATTTCTGAATATGGAAAATGTATATTTTTTAAAGCATGTTTTATATTTGAAAATCCGAGTTTCTGTCTTTCTTTAATTGGTAAAAATTCGGCAGGATATTCTGAAAGATTGTTAAGAACAAATTTAATAACTTTCCTTAAGAATCTGTGTGTTAATCCTTCTGTAAGTGGATAAACAGGTAAAATAAAATCCATTTTCCCTTTTTCTTCTTTTTCATAAAAAGGTGAAACCATCTGAAGTTGATTATTAAAAGTTTCTACTTTTCCATAAATAAAAAACTTTTCTCCCTGTTTAAACACATCTTTAAGATATGTCTGGTTAAAAAAAATAAGATATAAAATACCACTGTTGTCAGAAACAGCAACTTTAAGATATGGAGTTTTTCCCCATATTTTTTTCTCTTCTCGTGCAATAACAGTTGCTTTTACTGTTGCAATTTCACCTTCTTTTAAATCACATATCTTTTTAACACCTCTTAAATCAATATATTTTCTCGGGAAATAAAACAGTAAATCTTCTACATTCCGAATATTCAACTTTTTAAAATACTTATATCTCTTTTCTCCAATTGATGGTATAGCAGAAAGTGTTGTTTTAAGAGTGATATTCATTTTCCTTTAAAAGGAAGTTCTCTTTCTTCAGAAAAAAAATCATAAAACTTTAAAATCCTCAATATTTCATTTGTAAAAGAAAGATAGACCTTTCTTGAATTTATTTTTTCAACAAGAGCAGAAATCACTGTTGGAAAAAGAATTACATTATCAAGCCCTTTGTTTTTCATTATTTCAATACTTTGTTTCCTTAAACTTTCTGTTGAAGGAAGAGCAGGAATTACAAGAATTTTAAGGAATTTTTCATTCTTCAGAAATCTTTTTATACCTTCGGAAAAATTCATTTTCAGAAAATCAAATATTTCAGGGAATTTGTTTAAAACTGATGGAGTGAACTTTTGAGTATGCCAGGATATTGGCTTTACCATTGCATTTTTTATTTTCTGTATATCTTCTTTCTTCAAAACAAAATTCTTAATTTCTCCTTCCTCTTTTTTTAAATTTTTCACAAAAAGTATATCCTCTATTTCAAGAACAAGAAAACTATGGATTGTAAAGAACTCTTTTACAATTTCAATACTTGGATAACTCATTTTTCTTCTTCACATTAATTTATAAAAAAGCCAAGAAAATCATGCCCTTTGAAAAACAAACTTATAACAGCCCCCAACCCTAAATAAGGACCAAAAGGCACATAGTCCTCTATTTTTCTCTTTTTAAGTCCAATTAAAATTAAACTTATAATAGTGCCAAAAAGAGAACCAAAAAATAAAGTAAGAAAAACACATTTCCATCCAAGGAAAGAACCAATCATTGCAAGAAGTTTAACATCCCCTCCTCCCATTGCATCTTTTTTAAAAGCAATTTTCCCTGCAAAAGATAGTAATATAAGAACTCCACCTCCAAGTAAAATGCCTTCAAAAGAGTAAATAAAACTTTCAAAATTCCCTGATAAATGATGGATATGAGGAAAAGCAGTAGAGAATATAAGACCAAGTAAATTACAGGGAATAACAACAACATCTGAAATTAAAAAAGTATCTATGTCAATAAAACCAACTATAATCAGAGAAAGAACAAATAAAAGATAAATAAAAAAAGAAGAAGGGGAAATCAAGAATTTTGTTTTGAAGAAAGTGGATATACAGAAAATAAAAAATGCAATGGTAAAACCAATATCCTGGCATACTCAAAAGTTCACTCCATCAGTTTTAAAC
>JAGGVW010000201.1 GCA_021157805.1 bacterium | reverse complement strand
CTTTTAAAATAAAGTATAATAAGAGGAAAGGAGAAAGAAATGAGATGGAGTAATTATTTTATTCCCACATTAAAAGAAGCACCAAAAGAAGCAGAAAGTATCAGTCATAAACTTATGTTGAGAGGGGGATTTATTGACAAAGTTGCTTCAGGTGTCTATACATATCTTCCACTTGGATATAGAGTTTTAAAGAAGGTTGAAAATATTATAAGGGAAGAAATGAACAGAGCAGGTGGAATAGAAATTTTAATGCCATCTCTCCAGCCGTCTTCTCTATGGAAAGAAAGTGGAAGGTTTAATAAAATGGGAAAAGATATGATAATGTTTGTTGACAGACACAAAAGGGAGATGATTTTTGGTCCAACTCATGAAGAAGTAATAACTGACCTTGTGAGGAAATATGTAAGAAGCTGGAAACAACTTCCTCTTTTGCTTTATCAGATTCAGACAAAATTCAGAGATGAAATAAGACCAAGATTTGGAGTTATAAGGGCAAGAGAATTTTTGATGAAGGATGCATATAGTTTTGATATTGATGAAAAGGGACTTGATGAGTCATATCAGAAAATGAAAGAGACATACATAAAAATTTTTTCAAAATGTGGACTTAAAACAACCATTCAGATGGCTGATTCAGGGGTAATAGGAGGGAAGTTTTCAGAAGAATTTATTGCTGAAGGGGATTTGAGTGAACTTGAAGTAGGGCATATTTTTAAACTTGGGACAGAATATAGTATTTCAATGAATACAAAATTTATTGATAAAGATGGGAAAGAAAAACCAATGGTGATGGGATGCTATGGTATTGGAGTGAGTAGAATTGTTGCTGCTGTTATTGAAGGAAGTTATGATGAAAATGGAATTATATGGCCAGTATCTATTGCTCCTTTTCAGGTTATTGTAATTCCTGTTATTGAGGAAAGTTATGTAAAAGAAGCAGGAGAAAAAATATATAACAATCTTTTAAATGAAAAAATAGAGGTTTTAATTGATGATAGAAATGAGACAGCAGGAGTTAAATTTACAGATGCAGAACTTATTGGTATTCCTATTATAATTGTTGTTGGCAAGAAAGTAAAAGAAGGGAAAGTTGAAGTTAGAAAGAGAAAAGAAAAGAAGTATAAAGAAGTAAATATTGAAAATGTGTCCACAATTGTCTCTGATTTAATAAAAGAGGGATTTAATAATAAATGAATTTAACATCCAGGAAACAATATATCCAGAAATATTTTATTTCTGTTATTTCTTTTCTCAAATATTCACTCCATTTAAAGAAAAAAGAAATACTTTTATCCGTAGTAATTTTCTTCTATTTAATAATAAGTGATTTTATATCAAGAGTTAATTTCCCAAAAAATATTTCAATAATTTTCTTAATTCAGATTGCTCTTTTAATTGTTGAAAATTACCTGACAATATGTGTTTACTCAACAATAAAAAAGATAATAAAAAAAGAAAAGTTTGAAGTGAAGGATATTTTAACCGATGGGGGGTATTTTTTTGGAAGAATATTATTCTATAAAATTTTTGTTGCATTTTCTGCTGGAATTCTCATAAGTATTGCCTTTGGCATTATTGATATTTTAAAATCAACTTCCCTTTTTATAACAACTTTAATTTTTACTCTTACCCTTTTATGGCTTTCAGTTCCTTTTTATTTTATCTTATTGACTTTTTTTTCACCTTTAATTATAATCTGTAAAGATGCAAATTTTTCCCATTCTGTAAAGATGAGTTATTACTTTATTAGAGAAAATTTAAAGGAAATTGCAGGAATAACCTTAATAATTGGGATTTTCTGGTTTTTTTGTATTTTCTTTTTGAAGGTGTATAATAATTTTGTTGGGATAAAAATTTTGTTTTTCTACCTTGTGAGTTTACTTGAAATTTTGACAATTAAAACATTTATGTTCTTTTATTTTGAAAGAGAGGGGAAAAATGGAAGAAATGTTTGAAATAAGATGGCACGGAAGAGGAGGACAGGGAGCGAAAACAGCCGCTTTATTATTTGGAGATGCTGCTGTATCAACTGGAAAGTATATCCAGGCATTTCCAGAATATGGTCCTGAAAGAATGGGAGCACCTGTTGCTTCCTTTAATAGGATAAGTTCAAAATCTATAAGAATTCATTCTGGGATAACAAATCCTGATGTTGTAATTGTTCTTGATGTAAGTTTAATTGAGCAGGTTAATGTCCTTGAAGGACTTGAGCCAGAAAAAGGAATACTTATTGTAAATACATCTGAAACTCCTGAAGAAATAAAGAAAAAATTAAATTTTAATGGAAAGGTCTATACAGTTGATGCAACAAAAATATCAATTGAAACAATTGGGAGAGATATTCCAAATACTCCTATGATGGGTGCTCTTGTGAAAGTAACTGGTCTTATAAATATTAGTGAATTACTCCAGGATATTAAGAAAAAACTTGAAGTTAAATTCAGACATAAACCAGAAGTTATTGAAGGAAATTTAAAAGCAATTGAGAGAGCGTATAATGAAGTAAAAGGGATATAAAAAGGAGAAAAAATGGCAGAAAAGAAAATGACATGGAAGCAATTAAGAGAAGGTGATGTTTTAGAAGGAGGAACTTCTCTTAAATTTAAGACAGGAAACTGGAGAACTACAAAACCAGTTCATATTCCTGAAAAATGTATTCATTGTTTTATATGCTGGATATCCTGTCCTGATGGAGCAATAATTGTTGATTCTGAAAAAGGGAAATTTGTAGGTTTTAATTATGATTATTGTAAGGGATGTGGAATATGTGCTTATGAATGTCCAAAAGATGCAATTGAGATGAAAATGGAGGAAAAGTGAAAAAATTTTTAAAGTGGGTTATTTTTGTTCTTGTAATTTCTGGATGGATTGCTTTTGGTATAGGGTATATGATTTCTCAAAATAAAATAAAGAAACTTCAGGATGAAATAACCCGTCTTAATTCTGAATTAACTTCGTATAAAATAATTTCAGAGGATGTTGAGAAAAGTTCAATTCAGATAGATAAAATAATTCAGCAACTGAATGAATTAAAAACAAGTTTAGAGAAATTACAGGGCAAAAAATAAAGGGAGAGACAAATGGAAAAAGTAAAAAATAGGGTTGCCAAGACAGCAAATGAAGCATTTGCTGAAGCAATGAGACAAATTAATCCAGATGTTGTAGCTGCTTATCCAATTACACCTGCAACTGAAATTGTTCAGATTTTTTCTCAATTTGTTGCAGATGGTCTTGTTGATACAGAATTTGTTGCAGTTGAAAGTGAACATTCAGCAATGAGTGCCTGTATTGGTGCTTCTGCTGCTGGAGCGAGAGCAATGACAGGGACTTCTTCTCAGGGGCTTGCTCTTATGTGGGAAATGCTTTATATTGCTTCAGGATTACGACTTCCAATTGTTATGGCTGTTGTAAATCGTGCTCTTTCTTCTCCAATAAATATCCACTGTGACCATTCAGATACATTTGGAGCAAGAGATACCGGGTGGATACAGATTTATTCAGAAAATGTTCAGGAAACATACGATAATGTTTTTCAGGCAGTAAGAATTGCTGAACATCCTGATGTAAAACTTCCTGCGCTGGTTACAACTGACGGATTTATTTTAAGTCATTGTCTTGAAACAATTGAGATGCTTACAGACGAAGAAGTTAAAGAATTTATAGGAACTCCCCCTGAAAGAGATAATTTATTGAAAAGTTTAATTGAAGATAAACCTATAACTTTAGGTGCTCTTGACCTTCAGGACTATTATTTTGAACATAAAAGACAGCAGGCAGAAGGAATGAAGGGTGCTTTAAAAGTTATTCCTGAAATAGGAAAAGAGTTTGGAGATAAATTTGGTAGATACTATGGTTTTTTTGAAGAATATAAACTTGATGATGCAGATGTAGGGATTATTG
>JAGGVW010000140.1 GCA_021157805.1 bacterium | reverse complement strand
TTCCATACTTTTTTATTATTGTTTAATATCACATAATAATTATAGCAAAAGAGGTAAAAATTCAAAATTTTTCCCTGCCGTCTTCCTTGTGCGGACAGGGCGGAAGGACACTTTGAAAGAGTTTGAAACAGGTATCAATATGGAACCGCTCCGCCAAAATACTCGTCGGACAGGCGTGCTATCTGGCGGAAATGATTTAATTTTGTATATATTTGTTATATCTCAATTCGCTTTACTATTCAGCAATTTGTGATTATAATACAAATATCTTCCAGATTTATTTATCCGAAGGTTTGCTTTTTGAAAAATATAAAGAACTAATTGAATAGAAATTACAAAAATATTGAGATAAGAAATGAAAAAATATGATTTAATTGTAATAGGAGCAGGGCCTGGAGGGATTACTGTTGCCAGGTTTACAAAAAGTTTGAGAAAGGAATGGAATGTTTTAATAATAAGAAAACAGAAAAAAAGTGTTATTCCCTGTGCTTTGCCTTATGCTATTGATGGGACTATTAAGGTAGATAATTATATTAAAAGTGATGAGAAATTATTAAAAAGTGCAGGTATAGACCTTTTAATTGATGAGGTGGTTGAAATTGATTGTGAGAATAAACAGGTTGAAACAAAAAATGGAGAAAAATTTAATTTTAGATATCTTGTTATTGCAACCGGGTCAGTTCCTTTTATCCCTCCGCTTCCAGGAAAAGAGTTAAAGAATGTTTTTACAATTAAAGACCATCCGGACATTCTAAATATTCTTGATGTGATTGGTAATGTTAAAAAAGCAGTGGTTGTTGGGGCTGGCTTTATAGGGCTTGAAATGGTAAATGCTTTTGCAAATAGAGGGATTGAAGTTTCTCTTGTTGAGAAAGAAAATTGTTGTTTACCTGCTGGTTTAAGTAGAGATTTAGCAGGAATAATTACAGATAAGTTGAAAGAAAAAAATGTGAAACTTTATCTCGGGAAACTTCTTAAAAGAATAGAAGGAGAAGGAAAAGTAGAAAGGTGTATTCTTGGGGATGGAACAGTTATAGAAACTGATATAGTTGTTTTATCAATTGGAGTGAAACCGGAAATTTCTCTTGCAGAAAAAGCAGGTATTGAAACCAATCCAGGAGGAATAATTGTAGATGACTATTTACAGACAAATAAGGAAAATATCTATGCGATTGGTGATTGTATTTTAAAAAAATCATTTATAACAGGGAAATATGTTCCTGGCTACCTTGCAACAAATTCAGTTGTGGAAGCAAGGTATGCTGTTTTAAATATCCTAAATGGAAATAAATTTAAATTCCCTGGTGTTGTAAATCCAGTTATTACAAAAATTTTTGATTTAAGTTGTGGAGCAGTTGGTTTAACAAAAGATATGGCAGAAAGGGAAGGCATTGAGATTATTTCCTCAGATGCAGATGTTTTTACAAAAGAAAAATCATTCCCGGGGGCAGAATTTTTAAAAATAAGATTTATTTTTGAAAAAGAGAAATTACAGTTGATAGGAGTAGAAGCAATAAGCAAGGAAAATGTTGCCTGGATAATAAATATGTTCACTCTTGCTATATTGAATAAAAATACTGCTTTTGACCTTACATTCTCTCAATTCTGTGGACATCCTCCTCAAATAGATGTTCCTTCAAAGACCCCTTTTGTAACTGCTTCAATTGATGTTTTGAAGAAAGCAAGGAGAATATAAAATGAAAAGAAGAAAATGTTGTAATTGCTGGTGGGATGGAACATAATTTACCTGCCTCTTTATAATCCAAATTTCTGTCACTTAAACAATTTAACCAAAAGAAGGAGGTTCATAATGAAAAAAGAAAAGATTGAATTGTTTAACCAGATATCAAGTTATGCAAGTTGTCTTGGTGATAACTGGGATAAGGTTCTTGAATCAGCACTAATTATACATGGACATTTATGCGGAGCAATGCCACTTGGATTTAGAGTAGGAAGAATGGCATTGAAAGCACTTGGAGTTGAGAGAGAATTAAATATGGGAAAAATAGTATTGGTTGAAACCGGCTCATTCCACGCAGCAGGATGTTTTACTGATGGAGTTCAATTTGCGACAGGTTGTACTTATGGGAAAGGTCTTATTAAAAAACTTGAATATGGTAAATGGGCTGCAACGGTTGTTATAAAGGAAAATGGGAGAGCTGTAAAAGTTTCTGTAAAACCAGAAGCAATTGAGGCAATGTTTGCCAGTAAATTTATGGCAGAAAGGAAAAAAGGAATTCCCCCTGCTGAAGTTAATCCAGAATTCATTTTAGAACCATTTAAGAAAACTATAACACGCCCTGATGAGGAATTTTTGGTAGTTTCTGAAATATTTACTTACAATCTTCCTCCTGTAGCAAAAACCTCTTTTAATATTGAAAAATGTGAAATATGTGGTGAGATGGTAGCAGAAAATAAATTGAGGGTAAAAAATGGTAAAAAAGTTTGTATTCCCTGTTCTGGATATGAAATGTGAAAAATAATGGAAAATAAATTTTTTAGTTTGACATATCTGGATATTGGATTCTGGTTATTGATTATTGCAGTTTTGCCAAAAACTGCTCTGGCAAGAGATTGGGAGAGCACAAACTGCTTGAGGACAGTTTTTAACTTTAAATTTTAGGAGGTGGATTATGTCTGTATATCTTATTGCTGGTATTGTTACTTTTATTTTCACAACTGTTTTAACAATTGCAGGAGTTGGAGCTGCCTTTATTCTTATTCCTATTTTTCTTACTTTGAAAATCCCACTTCTTACTGCTATGTCAACTGCCTTACTTCTAAATTCAATTGCGATGATTTTTGCTTCCATCAGTTTTGCAAGAAAAAAACTTATTGTTTTTAAAACTGCTTTACCAATTTTAATTGTTGCATCAATTCTTTCTCCTTTTGGGGCAAGAACAGCAGAACATCTTCCAAGAAATCTTCTTTTATGGCTTTTTGCTGGCTTTTTACTTTTTGCTGGCAGTATGATGCTTTTTTATAGAGTTAAAGAAAGAGAAGTAGAGAAAAATTCAAAAAAACTTGTTGGGTATGGAATAGGTGTTGGAGCAATAGCAGGATATCTTGGTGGTCTTTTGGGGGTAGGGGGAGGAAATTTTATAGTTCCAGTTCTTGTCTGGCTCGGATTTAATCCCAAAAAAGCATCAGCGACAACCGCTTTTATTGTGATTTTTTCTTCTCTTTCTGGTTTCTTAGGGCATGTTGCTCTTGGAAATGTAAATATTAAACTTCTATTTTTATGTGCAATTGGTTCTATTTCAGGTGCTTTACTCGGTGCATATCTAATGAAAGAAAAATTGAACAGAAGGCAGGTAAAAGTTATAATAGGTATTATACTTTACTTAATAGCAGCAAAAATTATTTTTAAACTTATAAAATGATATTTACGCCAATTATTTTCTTTTTTCTTTCTTTTGTTTTTTCAATGCTGGGAATGGGAGGAGGACAGATTTACATTCCCATTTTGTACTGGCTTGGAATGGATTTTAAATATCAGGCAATACCTCTTGGACTTCTTTTAAAT
>JAGGVW010000167.1 GCA_021157805.1 bacterium | reverse complement strand
TTGATTTAGGAGGGAATTCCACCTATGGAGCAGATTCCACCTACGAGGTGGGATTATGGGGAATTGCAAATACCGATAATACCAATTTTACGCAAAATTACTCACTTTTTCCCTTATCTTTCTCATCCTTGCAACTAAAATTTGCGAAAAATAGTTTACACTACTTTTAATAATTTTGGTTGGTTTTTACCCTTGGAATATGGTATACTTTCTTTGGAGGTGTTAGAAAATGACCAAGAAGAAATTCTTGGAATTGGCTAAGAAAAAGGGGCTAGAAATACATAAAAATAATAAGGCTAAAAAAGCAGCTAAATCACTTTCTAAAATCTGTGGGAGAGTAAAAGTTAAATACCCTGCCCCTATTGAAGAACTTATACCATCCAGATAATTAATGGAGAAGAATTTCCCTGATTTGTTTTCTGATAAGTTGCCAGAGATAATCTATTTGGATACTAGTTTTATGATATCTGTGCTTTTTAGGGATCAAACTTATCATATTCAAAGTTTAAAATTTATCGAACGCCTTCAGGAGGAACAGCCAATAATAATTTTTTCAGAACTTATCAAGCCAGAAGTATGGTGTGCTACTGTAAGTATTTGTATTCGTAATGATTTTGGAAGAAGCGTAAAGATTCAGAAAGTCCTAAGAAATAATCCATTAGTTATCAGAAGATACCATAAAATCACTAAGAAGGTTTATGATGATTTTTTAGAATTGTGTAAAGGATTTACACATTGGGCTTTTATCCCTGTGGATGAAAATATATTGAAAAAGGCATTAGAATTAATGGGACGGTTTTCTTTAGGTAGTTATGACGCTATCCATATTGCAACAATGCTCGCTTGGAATGTAGGGGATATAGCATGTTTTGATCAGGGGATAGAAAAATTACCTTATTTTGACAAAAGGATAAGAATCTGGACCGTTGATGGATATAAAAGATTTAAAGCGAGATTCAAAATCTGATTGGTTCTAACAAAAGAACATTTCTAAAGTTTGTTCGAAGCTAAGCTCTGAACAAAGCTTTGAACAAAAAATCATTACCTCTCTCCAGAAACACATAATAATCGGCTCTTTTCTCCACCAGAAATCAGCCGCTGAACTTCCCCAGTCCCTTAATCTGACTTCCGAGAATGTAAGGCAGATAAGAAGTAGGGGATTAAATAAAGTAAGAAGTTATTTATTATAACGTATTGAGTGTATCTGAAAGTCTGACCGAAGGAATTTGGGTGAGGGTGTAGCCCAAACTTGATATACTCTGTTATACGCTGTCGCCCACCAGATCATTTTAACCATTGACAACAATCTTTATTCACATTCTTAAAATCTTCCCACGTTAACCATCCTAATCGATTAGATATATTTTGCCAGTTGCAATTTTTTCTATGTGGCAAATCCTGTGATAAAGAATTTGGATTGGTTTTATATTCACAGAATTTGTAACCATATAAACGGCTTGATGGGTTATCCTTAAAAAGTTTGGGTGTAATTAAAAGAAACAATGTTTTTTCTGGATCTCTTTTATCTAAAGGAGGGCAAAGTCCCTTATTTTCTTCCAGCATAACATCAATATTTCTTGCGATTTGATTACGCATAGTATCATATGTAATCTGATAGGATATATCCGATAATACTTTTGCTTCAACAATAACTGCAAATCCATTTTTAGAATTCAAAAGAATTGCATCAACATTTGTAGGGCCTTCAAGATTTTTTTTACCGACTGCACTATCCAAAACATAAGGAATGAATTGCCTTTCGGTTAAATGGTCTGACAGCCAATTCTTATATGACACTGGGGATGGCAAGTTCGCTTCAAAAAATAAATGCAGTTCTCCTTTAAAGCATTCTTCCCATGACTCTATTCCTTTAACTGGTGGAAAATCTCCATAAGCATTTCTAAAGAGTTGGGTCAACTCTTCTGTTCTATTTCGGCTGTAAAATATTGTCATCATGCAGACAGCAATCCAAAATCTCTCATCTTTTTCTATCTGACAGGGCTTTCTCATCTCATTAAGAGATTTTCCTTTTCTATTTGGGTTATTGCTGAGATACTTTTTATATTTTTCAATGCTCTGTTTGTAATGTTTGAGATGGTTAACATTCTTAATGCATTCGCCATTTTGTCTAACATCAGCAAAATGCGACAGTAGTCGTTGTTCGATAAATAGTAAGTATATAGGATTCGTCATGATTTTATGCCCTCCCATATGTGATTTTGTATAACGGTCTGGGGATATGTGAAATTTTACCTTGCGAAATTTGGGCGTAGCCGAAGGCGAAGCTACCTATCTTCCTGTTAGCAGACCTAAAAGGTGAGTCTAGAGAAGCAGGCGAAGAGTTCCACCCGAAGCCTACGTTTCCTTCTCTATTATTCAAATATTTCATTAAATACCTCTTTACCTGCACTATGTATCTCCGTAATTCTGTACTCTAAGAACGTTTGATATTGCTCCAATTTCCATAAGTTTTTGTCTGTTGAGATAAAGTGTTTTCTAGCATAGTGGATATATTTATCTAAATAATCTGTTGGCGGAGTATCTCCTATCTCAGAGTTTATATCTTTATGAATAAAGGTAATGTTCCCCAAATTGTTTATTAGAATCTCCCGATCGTCGGGATCATCGATATTTAGTTCTCTTTCCAAATATTCCTTGGGAAATATATGATGTCTTGCTAATTCACTTAAGGATGTCTGTTTCAGTCGTCTTCCATTCCAGTTATCCGCGTCTTTCTTTATCAGAAGAATATACAGTATAAATAAATATGCTCTCCCTTCTCTTCTCAGCACATTTATAGTTAATCCTCTCTTTATATCACTCTCCGAAATCTTTACTTTAGCTTTTCTTTTTCTCATATTTTCAATTAGCTGTTCTATTGGGAAAATACTTGAAGATTTAACTATATTTATGTCCTCGTCTAACTTTGTGTCTGTTGCAGAACTGTAATATCCATTAAAGCTCGATAAAATAAACCAATTTATTATGTTTTTAATATCATACTCTTCGAGCTCTTCTAAACTATTGATGTTTTTATGATATAGATATGTAGCAATAGTAACCAGTGGAATTTGTGAAGGTAATAATCTCGAATTTGATATCCCTAATTCTTCTTTGAGTAAATCAATACTTAATTTCAGAGAGGTATTACATTTTTTAAAAATAATATCTGTATCCGATGAGGGAACTTTTTTTATTTTCTCAATGTTGGTCCTAAACTGATTTATTTTTGATATTTGTGTTTGCTTGAGTCCGAAGTTTGAAAATGTAAATCTTATGACAGGTTGTAACTCTATTTCAAAAACATCATAGAGATCTTCGTAAAACTCATTAATTCTTTCTTTTAAATCACCACTTATGGCGCCTGCTAGAAATGATAACATGAGTTCTAAGTTCCCTATTTTAACACCATATCTATTTACTCTAATGAACGCTTCTGCCATGTCTAAAAAAGTTTGTTCGTTCTCTTCGTAAGTTTTCATTACATATATTGGAAGTTTGTATTTTAAAATTCTCTTTATTTTTTCTTTCATATCTTCAAACTGTTCTTTGGGGGCTTCCTTACCAAGTTTTAATAGCGTCTCCATGTCATTCAATGCAAATGCTTTGATAAGGTGAGATAAATCAATGCCTCTTGTTTTACTTTTATAAAACTTCTTGTTTGATGGGTTGTATGTTATAGGAATTTCACACGTTATTTTCTCCCCACCACGGGATATTTCCCAATTTTTAAATAACAATAATAAAGACGTAAGTCTTTGCTGTCCGTCAATGACATAAAAAGTCTCTGTTGGCTTTTTAGCATCTGTATCAATTAAAGGTTTTGAAAAAGGATCTATTTCAGTTAAAAAAGGATTTGAAGGCTTCCATAGAATTATCGTTCCTATTGGATAATTGTTAATTATTGAGTCTATTAAATCTCTAATATCGTCTTCGTCCCATACATATTGTCTCTGAAAAGAAGGAAGTATACACTTTCCCAATTCAAGTTGGGAAATGATCTCCTCAATTTCTTTTTTTTCCACATCTATCGATATTCGTCTCATTTTTTCACACCTCCTTTTTCTTTTGCAAGAGAAGAGTAGAATTTTTACTAACTCAAGTATACACGAACTTTTTTATCCATTTCCCACATTATATTTCCACTTTAATACTTTTCCAATTGCAAAATTTTAAATAACTTCTGTCACACCCCATACATTCCCTGACTTATCCCTATAAGAAGGCAGAAATGAGGGTTGAAAATTTGTTTACCCCCAGATGAGCAAAAGGGCATACCTACTAATCCACCACTACTCTCTAACCAATTCCACCTACGAGGTGGACAAGGGGTGAATAGAATATACTCTGCCTTAAATGGATTGATTTAGAAGGGGATTTCACCTGTGGAGCAAATTCCACCTACGAGGTGGACAAGGTGAACAGAATATACCCTGCCTTAAATAGGTTGATTTAGGAGGGAATTCCACCTATGGAGCAGATTCCACCTACGAGGTGGGATTATGGGGAATTGCAAATACCGATAATACCAATTTTACGCAAAATTACTCACTTTTTCCCTTATCTTTCTCATC
>JAGGVW010000215.1 GCA_021157805.1 bacterium | reverse complement strand
AGGCATTCCAGGGGGTAAAATCTCATTAAAAATTATCCTTCCGACAGTTGTTGTAATAACCTTTCCTCTTTCGTCTCTCACTTTAATAGGTCTGTGCAGTCCAATAATTCCTTCATTGTAAAGGAATTTTGCTTCATCAAAACTTGAAATACACTTTGGATATTCATCTTCATCACTTATAAATGTAAGATAGAAACAACCCATTACAATATCTCTTGTGGGAGTAACTATTGGTTTACCACTCGCCGGAGAAAGAATATGGGTTGTTGCCTTCATCAAAAGTTCTGCTTCTATAACTGCTTCAGGTGTTAAAGGAACATGAACACTCATTGTATCACCATCAAAATCAGCGTTAAAAGCAGGACATACAAGAGGATGAAGTTTTATTACATTCCCTTCAATAAGTCGTGGTTCAAATGCCTGGATACTTAATCGGTGTAAAGTCGGCTGTCTGTTAAGAAGGACAGGATGATGTTTACTTACCTTTTCAAGTATTTCCCAAACCTCTGCTCTGTTTTCTCTTATTGCTCTTTTTGCACTTCCAAGAGTATGGAAGTATTCTCTCTTTCTTAATTCTCTTAAAACAAATGGACTGAAAAGTTCAAGAGCCATTTCCTTGGGGAGACCACATTCATTTAATTTTAGTTCAGGGCCAACAACTATTACTGCCCTTCCTGAATAATCAACTCTTTTCCCAAGAAGGTTTTGTCTAAATCTTCCCTGTTTTCCTCTAAGTGCATCAGCAAGGGATTTCAAAGGTCTTCTTCCTTTACCCAGAACAGGTGTCCCATGCTTCCCATTATCCATTAAGGCATCTACTGATTCCTGAAGCATTCTTTTTTCATTTCTTATAATAATATCAGGTGCTTGAAGTTTAATAAGTTTCTTCAATCTATTATTCCTGTTTATAACTCTTTGATAAAGGTCATTAAGGTCAGATGCAACAAATTTACCTCCATCAAGAGGTAGCAGTGGTCTTAAATCAGGGGGTATAACAGGAATTATATTTGTCACAAGAAATTCTGGTTTTGTATTTGTCTTCATTAATCCCTGAACCATCCTCAATTTTTTTATAAGTTTTCTTCTTGTTCCATAATCCTTACTTTTCTTTCTTCTCAATTTTTGTTTTATCTCTGTTTCAAGAGAAGGAAGATCAATCTCTTTTAAAAGATGATAAATTGCTTCTGCTCCAATTTCTGCTCTAAAAGTATTACCATATTTTTCAAGATATTCATAATATTCTGATTCAGTTAATAATTGTTTTTTCTTCAGTCCTGTTTGCCCTGGTTCTATTACTATATATCTTGCATAATAAAGAACCATTTCAAGTTCGCTTTGAGACATATCAAGTAGTAATCCCATCCAGTTAGCAGTACTTTTGAAAAGCCATACATAAGAGACAGGAGTTGCAAGTTCTATATGACCCATCCTTTCTCTTCTTACTTTCTTTGATGTTATTTCCACTCCACATCTATCACATATTATTCCCTTGTATCTCAACTTTTTATACTTACCACAGGCACATTCGTAATCCTTTGTTGGTCCAAAAATTCTCTCGCAAAAAAGCCCATCTCTTTCTGGTTTCAAGGTTCTGTAATTTAATGTTTCTGCTTTTTTAACTTCTCCATGAGACCAGGAACGCATAACTGTCGGAGAGGCAACTCTTATTGTAACAACTTCTTTTGATTTTCCTCCTGTATTTCTTTTTTCAACTTTTAAATCAAGACCAAGTCCCTGTAATTCTCTTTTAAGAACATTGAATGATTCAGGTGTATTGTTTGATTTAAAATCAATTCCTTTAGCAATACTTTCATACATCTGTTTTCTTCCTTCAGTATCATCACTTTTAACTGTAAGCATTTCTTTAAGTGTATGTGCTGCTCCATATCCTTCAAGTGCCCAGACCTCCATTTCTCCAAGACGCTGACCACCAAATTGACTTCTACCACCAAGGGGTTGTTGGGTTATAAGAGAATATGAACCAGTTGCTCTTGCATGAATTTTCTCATCTGCAAGATGTTTCAGTTTCATCATATATATGTATCCAACTGTTACTGGCTGTGTAAATGGTTCTCCTGTCTGTCCATCGTATAAGGTCATCTTTCCATCTTCAGGGAACCCTGCTTTCCTGAGTAATTCCTTTATTTCCAATTCTTTTACACTTTTAAATATTGGAGTATTGAGACTGAATCCCAGTGCTTTAAGAGCCATCCCAAGATGTGTCTCAAATATCTGTCCTATGTTCATTCTTGATGGGACTCCAAGAGGATTTAGAACTATATCAACAGGTGTTCCATCTTCCAGAAACGGCATATCTTCTTCAGGTAAAATCTTTGATATAACCCCTTTATTTCCATGTCTTCCACTCATCTTATCACCAACAGAAATTTTCTTTTTAACCGCTATTTCAACAACTACTTTACATATAACATCCATTTCAAGTTCAGAGCCCTTTTTAATTTTCTGTTCCTCATCCTTACATTCTTTTCTCAATTTTTCAATTTCATTATTTCCTATTTCTATTAACTTTTCTAACTGATTTCTAACTTTCGTATCCTGAACTTTCTCTGCAATTTTACTCCAATTTTCTCTTCTTGTTGTTACCTTTGCCTTCACTTTATGTGATTTCAGAATTTCTTTTATTTGCTCTTTTATTATTTCTCTTACTATTTTCTCCTTTTCTTTATATTCTTCCTGCAATTTATTAATCTCTTTTTTAACATCTTCTTCTTTTAAATTCTCTCTTCTCTCATACTTCCTGACATTCACAACAACTCCTTTTATCCCTGGCGGAACTTTCAAAGAAGTATTCTGAACATCTTTTGCTTTTTCTCCAAATATTACCCTTAATAGTTTCTCTTCAGGAGTCAATTCTGACTCACCTCTGGGAGTAATCT
>JAGGVW010000164.1 GCA_021157805.1 bacterium | reverse complement strand
TTCGGAGACAAAAATTGACAAATAGAATTATATGGTATAAATTAAATGCAAACCTAGTTCACTAAATATTTACACTGGAAAAAAAGTTTAATTTTACCCAAACAGTTATAGAGGACTATAACAATGGAAAAGGGAATAGCGAAGTACTATCTAGTGAAAGAAAATATTTACACGGAAATAAAAAGAGGAAAGTATAAAATAGGAGATAAAATCCTTGGAGAAAGAAAAATAGCTGAAAAATATCATGTTTCTCATATGACAGCGAGACAAGCAATATCTCTTTTAGTTGAAGAAGGTATTTTAGTAAGAAAACATGGAGAAGGAACATTTGTTATAAGGAAAACGAGAGAAAAACTTCCTTCGATTTCAAATAACATAATATTTGTTTTCCTTCCTGCTCCAAAAGAGAAAACAATTTTTCCCTATAAATTACCTGTGGTAAGAAAGGGGGTCTTAGAGGGAGTTTATGAAAAAATAGCTCCTTTTTATTTTCATACAAATGTTGTTTACTACTCCCTTACTCATTTTGAAAATACACTTGAGAAACTGCTTAAAATAAAACCTGCAGGAGTGGTGATATGGTATGAGGACACTTCTAAAGCCAGAAAGATATTAAAGGAACTCTATAATGAGGGAATAAAATTTATTCTGGTAGATAAATATCCAGAAATAGATATTCCGATAAGCTATGTAGTAGGAGATAACTTCTATGGAGGTTATAAAATGACAGAATATTTAATAAATACTTTGAATCACTCAAACGTTCTTTATTTAACAACAGAAATAAGATGTAGCAGTTTAAGAGAAAGGGCAGAAGGTTACCTTGAAGCAATGAAAAGAAATAAATTGAAACCAAGAATAATTGAAATAAGAGATGATATTCCGAAGAAAATCTTTGAAAAATATGCATGGGATATTATTAAAAAAAGAGAAAATACTTGCTTGTTTGTAAGTAATGATGGTATAGTCATTAAATTAATTCAAATATATGAAAAAATGGGAGTGAAAGTTCCTGATGATATAAGTATTGCTGGATATGATGATATAGAGATTTCATCTCATTTCAAAGTACCTCTTACAACAATGAAACAGGATTTTTATAAGATGGGCGAAATTGCTGCTGAGATATTACTTAACTGGAATGAAATACCTGAAAATGATTCATCCCGCCAGGTAAAAATAAAACCAATTCTTAAAATAAGAAAATCAACGAAAAGGAGGTGAGGAAAATTGGAAAATAGAAGTTATCATATGGAGAAATATAGAAAGGAGGTGAAAAGAAAAATGAAGGGAACAAAAGGATTCACTCTTATTGAGTTGCTGGTAGTAATTGCTATCATAGCGATTCTTGCAGCGATGTTGCTACCAGCATTAAGGCAGGCAAGAGAGAAAGCAAGACAAGCATCATGTATGAGTAATTTAAAGCAAATAGGGCTGGCGATGATGATGTATGTTCAGGATTATAATGAATATTTTCCTCATCGTTCACTTAGTGGCAGTTTTGATATAAATAAGGAGTTACCTTGGAATAAATATCTTAATGATACCTACATTAAAAAAAGAAAGGTTTTCTCTTGTCCTACTCTTCCTTCATACACTAAGGGTTCACATCCTTGGTCATACTGGGGATATAATTCTTACGGTTATAATTACTTACATATAGGAGGTAGCTATCGGTATGGGTATACTACTTCTCCATATGGGCCACCTGCTAAACTTCCTCAGATTAAAAACCCTTCTAATACAATTTGTGTAGCTGATTCCTATTATCCCAGGGATAACCTTCCATTTTATGTATTAGGAGATACATATGACCCTACATTTTCTCCGAGAATTGATGGAAGGCATGGAGGAAGTGGTAATATTCTTTGGTGTGATGGTCATGGAAGTTCGTGGCTTTTTACAAATCGTTTAAATCCTTGGTTAGATTTAGGAGAAGGAGATGATCCTGAGAATAAACCTTCTTACTTTGACAGATATTCTGCAAGACCATAAAAAGATAAAATAAAGAGGTTGAGTTTGAAAAAAAGGAGGAGAAATGAGAAATAATTTATTTTGGCAAAGGGAGGTTTTGTTTTTTTCCTTTGTTTTTGCATTTTCAACTATATTAATTGCTTCCTCTAATGGTGGTCCATATACTGCTGATAAAAATACTGTATTACTTCTCCATTTTAATGAAGGAAAAGGAATACCGAGAGATTTTTCTATCCATAAGCAGAAAATAGAAATAAAGGGATGTAATTGGGTAGAAGGAAAATTTGGTAAAGCATTAAGGTTCAATGGAAAGGATGATTTTGTAAGAATAAAAAGTAATGATTCTCTTGCTATAGTAGGGGATATAACAATTGAGGCATGGATTAAACCATTGACTGTTTCCGGGTCCCAAGTAATAGTTTCAAGAAGGCCAAGTATAGGACCTGACTATATTACTTATGTATTTAGGATTGGTGAAGGAGGTAGATTGGAATTTTTATTAAGTAATCCAAGAACTGTAAGGTGGCGGACTAATCCATGCATAATTCCCGGGCGGTGGAGCCATGTTGCAGTTGTTAGAGAAGCAGGGAAAGCCCCCAAATTTTATTTAAACGGAGTTTTACAAGTTAGTGGGCAATGTCAGGGGAAGTCAAAGAAAGATGCTTATATTCCCCCTTATCCTATAGATACAACAATAGGAGCTGGGGCTGAGGGTAGTTATCATTTTTTCAATGGAATAATTGATGAAGTTAGAATTTCCAATATTCCGAGAGAATTTACCAAGATTACTCATCGTTCATCTCCATCTAAGACATCCTTTGTTATCTCAGAGGCACCCCCATCTTTAAAAGATATTGGATTTAGTTCAAAAGGAAAGTTAATTATTAAAAATTGGATGGAAATAGATGAGAATTATGGTTTTGGCACAACTGAAGAGAATAAACTTATCTCAAGAGGAAAAAACTGGATTGAATATGAGAATAAGCATCTTAAAATAAAAAAGAGTTTTTCATTAAAAGATAATTGTTTAATTGTAAGACAAAATATTCAGCCAAAAACAGAAACAGGTAGAAAAAGTGATTTATATCTTCATTTTAAATTCTTCCAGAAGTTTTCTTATTACTATATCCCTGGATGGGGTTATTCTATGCCTAAATTACAAGGTCGATTTATCAAGAGGGAAAAGTTTGTAGAGATAAAGGAACCCTCCAGAGGTGTTTGTACAAACTCTCAGAGTTTTTGTTTACTTATAGGAGATAAAGTATCTTTAATGTTAGATAGATTTATGGCTAATGGTTATGTTCTTCCATATTGCTGTAGTGGTTGTCCTTCTTGGGTAGATGGAAATTTACAATCTTTGATTTTTCCTATGTTTGGACACTGGGCAAGGTGTTACTGGAATCCAGGTCAAATTGAACCTGTTGCTGACTGGAGAAAGAATGTTTATCCAAAAAAAGGAGGGACACTTGAGTATCATCTCTATTTCATTAAGGCAGAAGATAAAGAAAAAGCAAGAAAAATTGCTACTGAATTTTATCTTTCCAGTCGTAAAGAAGCAATTGAAAAATATTATTATCCAGGATGGAGAAAAATATCTATTCCTCCTAAAGAAAAAATTGCTTTCTGTGCAATTGTGGGTGGTTCCTGGTCATGTGGTAAGAGAATAAAAATGGGACCTTCCCATTATTATAATCTCTATTATCCTTATTTAAAAAAGATGAGGAAAATTTTAGATGAGAATGGATTAGATAATTACTACATATATTTCTGGATACAGGATTATAATAAAGACCGTGTGGATGATAGCAAACCTACTGCTGGTTGGGGTTATTTTCCTACTGATGTAAAAGATGTTAAAGTATATTACAAATTTTTAAGAGAGAATATCCATCACATTAGGTTAGGACTTTATGTAAATTTTACCTATGGAGATGAACTTGCTCCTGTTTATAAAAAACATCCTGAATGGTATACTCCACACCAGTTTTTTGTTGAAGCATGTACTGCCAAGCGGCACTCCTATATGGGAAAACTACCTGGCTGGGGAAAATATAATATTGAAGGAGTTAAAAATATAATTAAAGCATATGATTTAGATTTCGTATTTATAGACAATGGTGGGGTCTATCATCCTGCCTATTTTGGCACTGTTAAACAAATACAAGAATATATCAAGGGATTATCAGAAGCAGTTCATAAACTAGGAGCGTATTTAGTTGGTAATGGACCCTGTGCTTACTGGGATATAAATTATATGGAGACCATTGCTGGAACAGGTAGAAAGGGGAAAGACCAGGATAAAGAGGCAGTTGAATTTTATCCTTATATTTATGGTAAAAAATTTGTCTTTGGTCCAGAATTAAGTCGCCATGGTCCGCCAGAAAGATTAAGAAAATCGGGAAAAGCTTTCTTTAAGTGGTATGCAGATAAACCCCAATTTATACCAAGATTTCCGATTCATTTTGGAGGAGATATTTTACCCAAAATTTTAATTGATGAAATATTTATTCCTTATGTTAAAAAGTTAGCAGAAAGAGAGAGAAAATAAGGTTTTTATAAATGTTAAATAAACAACTTCTCAAAATCTATAGACATTCCATTGACAAAAATAAAAAAATCATCTGGACAGGAGATGCTTACTGGATATTTTCATCTATTAAATCAGGTAAAAAACATAGTTTAGTAGCAGAAAGATTGATTTTAAATAATAATTATCTGATTTCTAAAAAGTTTATTCTTCCTTTTAATTTTTTTGATAATATTGAAGATATTTCTGTATTTTTTATGAATGGTCATATATTTTTAGTATTTGCTTTGGATAAAAAGATTTATGGCACCTGTTCTCATTATTGGGGAGAAAGATGGTTACCAGATAAAGGAGAATCCTGGGAAGGTGTTTTAAAAGGAAAAGAGAGAATTAATTTGATTGATGAAGAAGCAACATTAGGAGATATATTAACCACTGAAAAAG
>JAGGVW010000261.1 GCA_021157805.1 bacterium | reverse complement strand
TTTAAACTTTTTGCCTCAAGCATCTTTCTCCTCTTATTTTATCATAATTATCACCACCTTTCATTCCATAACTTTACTTGATTTCTATTCAGGAATTTTGTATCCTTAAAAGAGATTATAAAGTTAATCCGTAACTCTGCAAGATTAATAGGTAAGTTTAATTTCTCAAATTTTTCTCTTCCAACAGATTTACATTATCCTGACTGTAGAAATCTTTATCTCCTATAATTATTACATCTTCTTTTTATATTACTTATTTTTCGCAGAGTTAAGGATAAAGATGTAACCTAAATATGAAAGTTTCTGAATTTTAGTTTTACTAAAAATCAATTAGATATTCTTTCGAGAAAATATTATCAAGTCCTAAAATACACGGAGGGTCAAAAATTTTTTTAATTTTTACCATATCCATAATACCTTCTTTTCCATACATAATTTCAAGATATTTATGTTTCAATTTCCCTATTCCGTGTTCAGCAAAGCCAGTTCCACCAAAAGAAACAGCTTTTCTTACTGCTCCTTCATAAATTTTCCATGCTTTCTCTTTTTTTTCTTTATTATCAGGGAAAAGGTTAAAATGTAAATGGTTTTCACCAATATGACCGAAAAGTATCATATTTATATCAGGATTATTTTTCATTACCTCTCTGTAAAACCTATACATTTGAGAAAACTTATCTTCAGGAACGGATGCGTCAACTGCCACCTTTACACTTCCTATTTTTCTAAAATAATCATTCACATTTTCAGGAAGTCGGTGTCTGAAATCAATTAATTTCTGGTAGTTTTTGGGGTCTTCACCTATCATTGTATCAACTGCCTTTATCTTTTCCGCTATTTCAACCCATTTCTCCATTTTCTCTACATCTGATTCTGCTTCACAGTAAATAGCACAGGTGTTATCAGGAATTTCAGGAAAGTCATTTTTCAAAAATCTAAGTGCATTTTTATCAAAAAATTCTAAAGAAAAAAGTTGTAAAAAGTTTTTTTCTTTTTTTATATTACTTACAATTTCCGGAATATTTTCGTCATCCTCAATAAATAAAATTATTATAAATCTTTCAGGTAAACTTTCTATAACAGAAACTTCAACTTCTGTAAATATTCCAAGAGTTCCTTCTGAACCAATTAATAAATCTATTCCATCCATTCCTTTTTTTGAATAATATCCAGCAGAACATTTCACTTCTGGTGTTCTGTAAGAAGGAAGAGGAACTTTAAAACTCCCATAATCAATAAATCCATTTTCTTCAAAAATCTCTCCTCTTTTTATTTCCATCACTTCACCATTACTTCTGACCATTCTTATTTTCTCAACATATTTTCTTGTTGGACCAAATCTAAAACTGTATTCTCCAGAAGCATTTGTTGAAACATTACCACCAATAAAAGCAGTTCTTTCTGTTGGAAATGGGGGGTAAAAAAGAGAAAAATTATCAAGTTCTTTTAGAAAATTATCAACTACAACTCCTGCTTCTAGATTTGCTCTCTTTTTCTCTTTATCTATATATTTTATTTTGTTAAAATTCTCAAGGGAAATAATTCCACCTTCTTTTGCTATTCTTCCTCCAACTGTTCCAGTGCCACCTCCTGAAATTGTTAATGGGAATTTTTCTTTACTTTTTTCTTTCACCAGTTGTATAACTTCTTCTTCACTTTCAGGTATAAATACAACTTCAGCATTACCCTGTTGAAAATTTGAAGAATCTTCAAGATAAGAAACTATTTCATCTCTATCTTTTTTTACTATCATTTTTTCTCCATATAATTGAAAAAAATTATATTCCCAGAAAAGTTATTCCTGCTTTCTTACATTGGTTTATAACTTTTTCTTTATCAAAAATTATTGTCTTACCACTTTCAACAGCAATTATTTTACCTTTTGTTTTCACCATTGTTTTTATTGTTTCAGGACCAATAACAGGCAGGTCAAATTTCTCATCTTTCTTTCTTCCTGCTATTTTAACAACAACAAAATTTTCCACATATTTGCCAGTTCTTTTTATCATTTCATCAGTTCCTTCAATTCCTTCAACGGCAATTATCATCCCATTTTTAACAGAGACACTCTGCCCACATCTGTATTTTTCTATATCTTTAAGGAATGCATAACCTGTTTCAATATCTCTTTTATCCTTTTTATCTACTTTTCCACAATAAACTTTTTTTTCAGCAAGTTCATCACCAAAAATTTTTTTAAGAGATAATGTTTCAATCCCTTTATTTTCAAGAAATGCAATTATATTTTTAACAATTTTTTCTCCTTTCCAGTTATTAGATGGTAAAATTTTATTTCCTAAAAAATCAAATTTTCCCTTAAATAAAATAGATGGAGAAATTTTACCAATCAGAAGTAATTTTTTAATTTTTTCTTTTTCTAAAAACTCAACAATTTTAGAAAATTTATATGGAGAAAATACTTTTGATTGTGTAAAATTAATTTTTTCAAATGAAAATGGGAAAAGAACAAATTTTTTTTTTAGTTTTCTGTATGTATGTTCTGAAAACTTATCATTACTTAAAAATATAGCAATTTTCTCATTATTTTTCACTTTGCAATACCCCTTTTTGAGTTTTTTATAAAATTTATAACCTCTTTGACTTCCTCACAGTTGTTTATTTTCTCAAGTTCTGAAATTGCCTCTGAAACATTAAGTCCTGAACGAAATATAATCTTATAAACTTTCTCCAGTAATTCAATTTTCTCTTTACTGAAATTTCTTCTTTTTAAACCAACTTTATTCAATCCATGTGGTTTTGCTGGTTGACCATTAGCCATAATAAAAGGCACAATATCTTTAGTAACTTTTGAACACCCGCCAATTATTGAATATTTTCCAATTTTGCAAAATTGATGAATACCAACTATACCACCGATTATAGCATAGTCATCAACTACAACATGCCCTGCAAGTGTTCCAGAATTTGCAATTATTACATTATTACCAACAATACAGTTATGAGCAATATGTGAATATGCCATTAAAAGATTGTTATTTCCAATTA
Organism: bacterium; assembly: GCA_021157805.1. The sequence continues at coordinate 1,435 of JAGGVW010000261.1, read as the reverse complement.
TTGTATATTCTCCTTCAAATGTGCCAGGATTGATTGTTACAAATTCTCTTATAATATTGTTATTACCTATTTTAAGGAATGTTTTCTCTCCCTTATATTTTAAATCCTGTGGAATACTTCCAACAACAGCACCCTTAAAAATTCTACAATTTTCCCCAATTTCTGTATAACCGCATATATGAACATGTGGACCTATTTTACAATTATTTCCTATTTTTATGTTACCTTCAATAACTGTATATGGACCTATTTCAACATTTTCCCCTATAATTACTTCTGGAGATATTATTGCTGTGGAATGAATTTTTTTCATTTATGGTTCAACTACGCTAAACATCAAAAGTGCTTCAGCCGCTATTTTACCATTAACATATGTTTTACCCTGAATTTGTCCCACTTTACTTTTCAATTTTGCTACTTCAACTTCAATTATTAATTGGTCTCCAGGTCTTATGGCTCTTCTAAACTTTACCTTATCTATACTCATAAAATATGCAAGTTTCCCTCTATTTTCTTCCTTATTTAACATTAAAACACCACCAACCTGAGCCATTGCTTCAACAATTAAAACACCTGGCATTACTGGTTTGCCTGGAAAATGTCCCTGGAAAAACCATTCATTTATAGTCACATTTTTTATCCCTATTGCTTTATTTTCTTCAATTTTTAAAATTCTATCAACAAGTAGAAAAGGAAAACGATGAGGAATAATTCTTTCAATGTCTTCAATCTGAAGTTCTTCTCCTGTATCTACTTTTTCTGAAATTACAGGAGAAGTAACAGCAGCCCCTCTTTCTCTTTTCACTTTTTCCCTTATCTTCCTTATCAATTTTGTATTCACAGAATGACCACTTCTTATGCCAATTATATGTGCTTGCACAGGATAACCAAGTAAAGCAATATCACCAATAAGATCAGCAATTTTATGTCTTACCGGCTCATCTTCAAACCTGAATTCATTATTCAATGGTCCATTTTCTGATAAAACGAGAGTATTGTTGTAATTTGAACCTTTTCCCAGACCTATTTTTCTCAAACTTTCAACTTCATCTTCAAGACAGAAAGTTCTCGCAGGCGAAATCTCTTTTTCATAAATCTCAGGGGTAATTTCATATGAAGCAAATTGTGATTTTAAGAAAGTATAATGATAATCAAGAGTATATGAAATCTTAAATTTATAAGATGGAAGCGCAATTATGTGAGAACCATTATTTGAAATATAAATTGGTTCTTTAATTTTATAAATTTCTTTTTCTTCATTCTGTTCTTTTATTCCTGCTTTTTTAATAACATCAACAAATGGTTTTGAACTTCCATCAAGACCAGGACATTCTGAACCATAAATTTCAATAAATATATTATCTATTTCAAGAGCATAAAGAGCAGAGAGTAAATGTTCTATTGTATGAATTTGAATTTTCTCATTTCCTATGGA
>JAGGVW010000191.1 GCA_021157805.1 bacterium | reverse complement strand
GTAGTTCCATATTTTGAAAATTTAGTTAGAAGCGGAGTTGAAGGTAGAAGAAAACTTACTCAATGGACAAGAATAGGTACTTTAATTTTATGTCTTTTTCAGGGGTTTGCTATTAGTCTATGGCTTGAAAATCCTGACCATTTTGGAGGGCTTGTTATTGTTCCCAATCCCGGCTGGACATTCAGATTTATAACAATGATAACATTAACAACAGGAACTATATTTTTAATGTGGTTGGGGGAACAGATAACAGAAAAAGGTGTTGGAAATGGTATATCTCTGATAATAACTGCTAGTATATTATCAAGAATGCCAGTGGCTGTTCATAGAGTTGCACAGCTGGTTTATGCAGGGCAAATTAATATTTTTGTTGTTATTATAATGATTGTTTTAATTTTTGGTGTTGTTGCTGCTGCCATTATTGTTAACGAAAGTGAGAGGAGAATTCCTGTCCAGTATGCAAAAAGGGTTGTTGGAAGGAGAGTTTATGGAGGACAGTCAACATATTTACCAATAAAACTTAATCAGGGCGGAGTTATCCCATTAATTTTTGCCATAGCAATTTTAACCTTTCCTGCTACAATTTTAACTTTTTCTGAAAACAGAATTGTTCAAAATGTAGCGCGGTATCTTTATCCAAGCACTGGTCCTGGAATGCTTCTTTATATTGTTCTTATAGTTTTCTTCTGTTATTTTTATGCTGGTATAATTTTCAATCCTGACCATGTAGCCGACGATTTACAGAAATACGGAGGATACATTCAGGGAATAAGACCAGGTAAACCAACAGCTCTTTATCTTGAGAGAGTTTTAAATAGAATTACTTTACCAGGTTCTATTATGCTTTCTGCTATTGCCATATTTCCTTATATAATAATGGGTGTTTATAGAAAAGTTCCATACATAGTTGCAAGTATTTTTGGTGGAATAGGTCTTTTAATTGTTGTTTCTGTTTTGCTTGAAACTATCAGACAGATTGAATCACACCTTCTTTTAAGACATTATCAGGGATTTATTAAAAAAGCAGGAATAAGATGAAAAAAGTTTTGATTCTTCTTGGACCACCAGGAGCAGGTAAAGGAACTGTTGGAGGGAAATTAAGTGAAATTTATGATTTGCCTTTGATTTCTTCGGGAGATTTGTTGAGAGAAAATGTTAACAGTCATACTGAACTTGGAGAAAAAGCAAATTCTTACATAAAAAGGGGAGAACTTGTTCCTGATGGACTGGTGGAGAAAATTATTGAAGATAGAATTAAAAGAGAAGATTGTAATTATGGATTTATACTTGATGGTTTCCCCAGAACTTTAAAGCAGGCAGAAGACCTTGAAAAAATTTTTCAGGATAAAGAAAGTTTGATTGTAATTTATCTTTCTGCTTCTGATGAATTTTTAATAAAGCGACTTTCAAATAGAAGAATTTGTGAAAACTGTGGGACTATTTACCATCTTATAAATTTACCCCCAGAGAAAGAGGGTATATGTGATAAATGCGGTGGGAAGTTGATACAGAGGGAAGATGATAAACCAGAAGTTATAAAAAAAAGGCTAGATGTTTACCATAAACTTACACAACCAATCATTGATTATTATAGAAAAAAAGGTAATTTTTTTGAGATATCTGGAGAAGGAAAACTTGAAGAGACAATTACAAAGATAAAAGAAATTCTTAAATGGTGATAAAAACACTGGTTGAACTGGATGGCATACGGAGAGCTTGTTTGATAGTGAGAGAAATTCTTGAAAGGATAAGGGAAATTATCAGACCAGGAATAAGCACATATGATATAGAAGAAATAAGTGTGAAAATTATGGAAAGGAAAAAAGTTATACCTGCTTTTAAGGGCTATGCTGGTTATCCTAGAAATATATGTGTTTCTGTTAATGAAGAAGTGGTGCATGGGATACCAAGAAAAGATAAAGTTTTAAAAGAGGGGGACATTGTTTCAGTTGATATAGGAGTTATTTATAATGGTTTTTATGGAGATTGTGCTGATACTTTTCCTGTTGGCAGAATAAGTAAAGAGCATAAAAAACTGATAGAAGTGACTAAAAAGGCATTTAACATTGGTATTGAGCAGATAAAAGAAGGAGCAACTACAGGTGATATTGGGAGTGCAATTCAGAAATTTGTTGAAGAAAATGGATTTTCTGTTGTTAGAGCATTTGCCGGACATGGTATTGGGAGAAAACTCCATGAATATCCAGAGGTTGCTAATTTTGGAGAAAAAGGAGAAGGAGAGATTTTGAAAGAAGGGATGGTTTTATGTGTAGAGCCAATGGTAAATGAAGGAACTTATGAAGTGAAAATTCTTGAGGATGGATGGACAGTAGTTACAATTGATGGTAAATACTCTGCTCATTATGAAAATGAAGTTATTGTGAGAAAAGAAAAAGGAGAAGTTTTAAGTTAAAATGAACAAAGAAGAGAAGGTAAAATTAAAAGGGAAAATAGTCAAGGCTTTACCAGGAACAACATTTGAGGTAGAATTAGAAAATGGTCATAAAATTTATGCTCATCTGGCTGGTAAGATGAGAATGCATTATATAAAGATTATACCAGGGGATGAAGTTTTAGTTGAAATTTCCCCTTATGATTTGACAAGAGGAAGAATAATAAGAAGATATTAAAGGAGATAAAAAATGAAAGTAAGAGCATCTGTTAAAAAAATATGTCCAAAGTGTAAAATTATAAAAAGGAAAGGAGTTGTAAGAGTTATTTGTACTAACCCACAGGATGGACCAAAGCATAAACAGAGACAGGGATGAGGTGAAAAATGGCGAGAATACTTGGTGTTGAAATACCTGATAATAAGAAAGTTGAGATTTCATTAACTTATATTTATGGAATTGGTTTATCATCATCTAAAAAGATTCTTTCTGATACTGGAGTTTCTTCTGATAAAAAAGTCAAAGATTTAACAGATGAAGAATTGAGTAAGATAACAAATTACATACAGAGAAATTTCAAAATTGAAGGGGACTTAAAAAAAGAAGTTTCTGAAAACATTCGCAGGCTAATTGATATAAATTCATACAGAGGTTTGAGGCATAAACATTCTTTACCAGTGAGAGGACAGAGAACAAGAACAAATGCAAGGACAAGAAAAGGGCCGAGAAAGACAGTTGGAGTTATAAGGGATAAGGCATTGAGAAAAGCAATGAAACAGCAAAAAGGAAAGGAAGGTTAATATGGCAAGAAAATATGTAAAAAAAAGGAAGAGGAAAACAACTATAGAAAAAGGAGTGATTCATATAAAGTCAACTTTTAACAATACAATTATTACACTTACAAACCCGGAAGGTAAAGTTCTTCTGTGGGCAAGTGCTGGCAGTGTTGGTTTTAAAGGCACAAGAAAAGGAACACCTTTTGCTGCTCAACTTGTTGCTGAAAACATAGCAAAAAGAGCGATAAATATTTTCAATATGAAAGAGGTTGATGTTTTTGTTAAAGGACCTGGACCTGGCAGGGAAACAGCGATAAGAGCACTCCAGGCAGGTGGGCTTAATGTTGTATCAATAAAGGATATAACCCCAATACCACATGATGGTTGCAGACCACCAAAAAGAAGAAGAGTATAAAGGAGTGAGAAATGGCAAGAGTCGTTGAAAGAGATTGTAAAGTTTGCAGAAAATATGGGATGAAACTTTATCTTAAAGGGGCAAGATGTGAAACAGATAAATGCCCTGTTGACCCGAGAAAGAAAAAAATGAGGCTGATAAGGGGCAAAAAGACATCAGAGTATGGTTTACAACTAAGAGAAAAAAATAAAGTCAAAATTTATTATGGAGTGAGAGAAAGACAGTTCAGAAGATATTTTGAAATAGCAAAAAAACAGAAAGGCGTTACAGGTGAAATTTTACTTCAACTGCTTGAAAGACGGCTTGATAATGTTGTTTATAGAGCAAATTTTGCTTCTTCAAGAAATATGGCAAAACAGATTGTGGCACATGGGGCAATTTTAGTCAATGGGAGAAGGACAGATAGACCTGGTTATATTGTTAAAGAAGGTGATGAAATAAAAGTTAAGAATAACAGCAAATGGTATGATAAAATAAAAGGAAATATTGAAGCATTCAAACATAGACAGGTTCCAACATGGATGGAGGTAAACGAAAATGACCTTTCAATAAAGATTGTAAGATATCCAACGAGAGAAGAAGTTTCTATACCTTTTGATGAACAACTTATTATCAACCTTTATTCAAAATAGAGAGGTGTAACGATGAAAGAATTTATTTTTCCTGATACTTTTGTTTGGGATAAAAGTACATATAGAGATAATTATGGAGTTTTAGAAATTCTACCTCTTGAGAGAGGTTATGGTGTAACAATAGGTAATTTATATAGAAGGATTTTACTCTCTTCAATACCTGGTGTTGCAATTACATCCTTAAAAATAGATGGTGTTATGCATGAGTTTTCCACAGTTGAAGGGATGAAAGAAGATATTGTAGAGGTTATAATGAATATAAAAAATGTTGCTTTAAAGCCGGTTATATCTGAATTTCCTCATAAATCTGAAGTTGAAATTCATGGAAAAGATGAAATAGTTGCTGGTGATTTAATCCCTGATGGTTCTGTTGAAGTGATAAACAAAGACCTTCATATAGCAACTATTGACCCCTCCAAGAAATATCGACTGGAAATTGAAATAACAAAGGGTTTTGGATATCTACCTGTTGAAAAAATGAAACTCATTTTGGGGAATGTTCCTATAGGGACAATATTAATAGACGGGATTTATTCCCCTGTGAGAAAAGTTACATTTCATATTGAAAATGTTATGGTAGGACAATCAGTAGATTATGAAAAACTTATTCTTGAAATAAGAACAACAGGTGGAATTACTCCAAAAGAAGCAATGAATTATGCTACAGAGATTATGCTTGAACACCTGAATTTAATAAGAGAAAAGCAGGTTATAGGGAAAAAAGAAGAAAAGAAAGAAGAGAAAGTTTCAGAACCAGATATTGAAATACCAATAAGCGAATTAAAACTTTCAACAAGAGTTTCAAATGCTCTTACAGGAAAGAATATAAATACTCTTAAAGACCTTCTCAATACTCCAAGAGAAAAACTTGAAGAATTGAGAAACCTGGGGAAAAAATCCATTGAAGAAATAGAGAAAGTTTTAAAAAAGAGAGGTTATAGATTATTAACTTTAAAAGAACTTTCCGAAAAGAAAGAGGAAGAAAGTGAGACATAAAAAAGATATAAAAAAATTGGGAAGAAACAGGTCTCATAGAAAAGGTTTGATGAGGAATATGGCGATAAGTTTTTTCCAGTTTCAAAAGATAAAAACAACTGAGGCAAAGGCAAAACAGTTGAGAAGAATTGTTGAAAGGTTAATAACTCATGGTAAAAAAGACGACCTTAAAAGTATTAGAATGATAAGTAGTTTTTTAAATCATCCAGAAAGCGTAAAAAGAGTGAGAGAAATTGCTAAGAGATATATTGACAGGAATGGTGGATATACGAAAATAATCAAACTTACTCCAAGAAGAGGAGATGGAGCAGAAGAAGTTATTATAAAACTGTCGTAAAAAATGAATAGAAATTTAAAACTTCTTGATAAAGTTGATAAAAAAGAGAATGTCTATCGGATAGTTACTATTCTTTCAAGAAGAACACATGATTTAATTTCAGGAGCACTTACAGGAGTAGAAATTGATATTGATGAACCTGCCCAGATAGTTATGGAGGAGTTTTTGAAGAAGGAGAAAGGGAATGAATGATTTCATTTCACTTCTTGAATTAATGAAAGAAAAAGATGCTTCTGACCTCCATATTAAATATGGAAGGAAACCAATTTTCAGAATAAAAAAAGAATTGATTGAAGTTGAAGAGTGGGAGGGTATTTTAGATGATGAAAAAATAAATAAAATTGCTGAACTGGTTTTGCCCTCTGAACAACTTGAAATATTCAAAAAGGAGAAAGAGATTGATTTTGCTTTTGACCATAAAGAAGTTGGAAGATATAGAGTAAATGCTTTCTGGCAGAGAGGGCATATAGGTTTTGTTCTCAGAAGAATAAAAGATGTTATCCCAACCATTGAAGAATTAAATTTACCACCTGTTCTGAATAAAATCTCCTCTTTTCCTGATGGTCTTGTTCTCGTAACTGGACCAACTGGATGTGGTAAATCCACAACTCTTGCTTCAATGATAGAAAATATTAACCAGAATAGAATTGCTCATATTATTACAATAGAAGACCCAATTGAATATCTCTATAAAGATAAGAAATCAATAATAGAGCAGAGAGAAGTTGGGATTGATACTTTATCTTTTGCTTCTGCTTTAAAACATGTTTTAAGAGAAGACCCTGATATAATTCTCATAGGAGAGTTGAGAGATGTTGATACATTTCAGGCAGCGATAAATGCATGTGAAACAGGCCATCTTGTTTTTGCTACTTTACATACAATTGATACAATAACAACAATTACAAGAATACTTGATTTTTTCCCATCATCCCAGCATGAGCAGATTAGAAAAATTATTGCTTATCACCTTAGAGCAACGATATGTCAAAAATTGTTACCAAGAAAGAATAATTC
>JAGGVW010000247.1 GCA_021157805.1 bacterium | reverse complement strand
GGCAGCATACTCCGCAAGGAGGAAGAACAATTAAAACAAAACCTATCCTTTGGAGAAATTCGGAGATAGCATAAAAGGCTTGACATTCGAACAATATATGCCTATACTGGCATATATCGGAAGCTGCTAAGTGAGTAGTTATGAGGCTGTGTGTTAAAAAATATAAAATTTTAGGTTGTCTTATGCGGCTAAGAGTTTTAAACATACTTTTGAGACATGACAGTGGACTATATGTTTGTGAAATTATAGAGATATTAGAGGAAAAACAATATAATATATCCAAACATCTCAATTTGATGAAAATGATTGGCCTGATTGTTGAAGAAAAACAAGGTAGGATGGTGTTATATAAGCCAAATTACATAAGAGAAAATAAAGATTTATTTTCCAGTATTTTATGTGTTGCCGATGCCAATAAAGAAATTTTTGAAAAAGATGTTAAAAGGATTGAGGAGATAGTGAGGTTGAGAAGTAGCAGAGGATGTTTTAAAGATAATAATTAATTTTTTTAACACTTTATATGCTTGAATGGGCATATAGCCATATAATTTCAGGAGGTGTCGAAATGTTTAGAAAGATTTTGTTTCCGACTGACTTTAGTCAAGGTTCATACAAAGCGGTTAAAAATTTTGTGCAAAAAAACAAGACAGATGTAGGTGAATTAATTCTGCTAAATGTGGTTGATGAATCAGTAGTAGAAGAGATGATGGATGGTTATTCATTATTTTATGAGCTTTATGATACTGAGAAAAATGAATTAAAAGAAGTTGAAAAGAAACTTTCAGAAGCAAGAATGAAAAAACTAAAAGAGAAAAGCGAGTTTGTAAAAGAGATACTAAAACCAGCTCATATAAAATTACTGGTAAAATTTGGATTGCCATACAAAAAAATTCTTCAAACTGCAGACGAAGAAGATGTTTCATTAATTTTATTACCGTCACATGGAAGGCTTAGTTTCACACATGAATTTTTGGGGTCAACTACCTATCGTGTACTTAAGAAAACAAAAAGACCTGTATTGTTAATTAAAACTCTTGAGGAGGTGTAATTGTGAATTTAGCAAAAATTAAAAATCATCTGGATAAGTTTCTTCCGCTTTATGTTCCCATAGCAATGCTAATAGGTTTTTATCTCGGACAACATGTAAATGTTTCAGCTCACAAAGGAACTTTTAAAGTACTGAACCTAATAGTTGTGATATTAATGATTTATCCTATGATGATAAATCTGCGAATAAGTGAACTAAAAAAATCAGTCAAAATGTGGAAACCTCTCACCGTAGGATTAACAATGGGATTAATAATCGCTCCTTTATCGATGATCCTACTTATAAAGCTAACTTCTCTATTTCTCCCTCTAAGTCCAGCTCTTTCTTTAGGATTATTATTAGCTGTTGTTGTTCCCTGTTCGTCAATGACAATAGCATATACAGGTTTCGCAGATGGAAATCTTGAATTAGCCACAATATTGGTGGCAATAAGTTTTACTTTGGCTATTGTAGTGGTTCCTCTTTGGCTTAAAGTTTTTGCAACTACATCACACTTGAGTATTTCATCTTGGTTACTGATAAAAACAATTATAATTGTTGTTATAGTTCCGATGGTATTGGGTATCACAACGCGACATATATTATTAAAAAAGTTAGGCTCTGAAAAATTTCTCAAAATAAGACCTTTATTTTCTACAATGTCCTTAATAGGGTTATACACAATAGTAGCTCTGATTTTTATGGAAAAGGCAAAACTTATATATAGTAAACCTTCTATTATATTAATAATCGTGGTACCTTTATTGATCTACTATATATTATCACTTCTCTTCCTCACATTTTTTGACAAGTTCATAAAAATTCCTTATAAGGACCATATGGCAATAACCTTTACTTCAGTTGGAAAAAATGAAGGAACAGCAATGGCAATAGCATTGACAGCAGGGATGGGAGTAATGGCAATTCCACCAGCAATTACACCCATCTTCCAGATAGCTATGCTGATAACTTATGTAAAATTAGCAAATGCTATAAAACGATATTATGGCTATTATGGCGAAGATACAACCATACAATGAAACTCACTATTCTTAGGAGGAAGAATATGAAAAATTTAAAATTTATATTGTGTTGATGTTAATTTTTGTGGTGGTTAATTTAATACCAATACCTATACAACTACCGGAAAAGGATGGAACTATAATATTATAACTGCGTCAATATCCAAAGATATTGGAATAATAACAATTCCAGGATTTAAGTATGAAAATTTCAAACTTGCCATAAGAAAGATATGAGGTGCTTTTACTGAGAATGAATAATGAGATTATTATTGCAAGAAATTTAACTAAAAAATATGGGACACTATTAGCAGTGAAAAATATCTCTTTTAAAATTTGGGAAGGAGATTTTTTTGGATTTCTGGGACCGAATGGTGCTGGGAAAACTACTACGGTAAAGATGCTTACCGGATTGACTTCAATTACAGCAGGAGAGGTAAAAATTTTTAATAAAGATATAGTAAAAAATGCAAAATTTATAAAAAAAGAATCGGTGTTGTTGAAGATACTTCCAATTTATTCCCTGATTTAACAGTTTACGAAAATCTTTTATTTAAGGCAAGGGCATTTGGTGTAAATTACCGTACAATCAGAAAGAAGATAATGAATTATCTTGAAATGTTTAATCTTTCAAACAAGGTAAAATCTAAGTTTCTTAGCCTCTCGCGAGGGCAGAAGCGAATTGTTTCAATAGTATGTTCCTTATTACATTCTCCGGAAGTTCTTTTTTTAGATGAACCGACACTTGGTCTTGACATAAATGTCAGAAATAGAGTTCATCAATTACTGTTGCAACTTAATAAGCAGAAGAATGTAACCATTTTTTTGACAAGCCATTACTTTGAAGAAGTAGAAAAACTCTGTAATAGAATTTCAGTTATTAACAAGGGCAGTCTTATCTTTGATGGAGACATAAATAAACTCAAGACATTGTTTCCCGGAGATAAAGTTATATCTGTAGAGTTAACTATACCTATTAATGAGGCAAAGGCTTCTAAATACTTCACCCATTTCAAAATAAAGGAAAATAAACTATTTATTGCAGGATATGATGTGGCACTTATATTGGAAAAAATAAATAAATTTGTGAAGGATAACAAATTAAAAATAAAAGAGATTAACACGGAGGGAAATAAACTCGAAGATTTATT
>JAGGVW010000185.1 GCA_021157805.1 bacterium | reverse complement strand
TGTCCTTTAGGAATGTTTCAAAATCCATATCTTTTGTGAAGTCTTCAATTTCCTGAAGGGAGGATAAAACATCCTGAATGTAATCCCTATGTATCTTCTTCATACTATTACTACCTCTTTTAGGATATATTTGCCTATATGTGGTTTTAGTGCTTTTTTAGATACCAGGTCGACTTTAATCCCTATTAAATTGCTCAAATATTCTTCCAATTCAAGAAACTTAAAAAATCCTATGGGTTTCTCGAATTCCACTAGAATGTCAAGATCGCTTTCTTCTTTAGCTTCTCCTCTTAAATAAGAACCAAAAATACCGATCTCTTTAATTCCATATTTTTCTTTTAGCTCTTTTTCGTGCTTTTTAAGAATTTCTTTTATTTCATCAAGCGATTTTCTCATTTTCATACCTATCTATTTTTCTGTTCTTGTTTTAAATCCTTTCAAGGTAACGGCAGGGTTTTCGCTTAACTTATTCATACAAGGATGGTATGCGAACTGTTCGCATATGCCTTCCTCTGGACGACGATTATTATTCTTTGTTGTTCTGCCTTTATTTTCATCTGCTTTTTAAATATTTTGCGGTTTCTTTAAGGGTCATTAAATATTATTTAATCAATTATAGCAAAGAGAAATAAAAAGTCAAGCCATCGCTTTGCCTCAAAAAAATCTATACGAAATGTAAACAAGAACCTCACTTTAAAATCTTTTTAAAAGTAAAGGAAAGGCAGGAAATGAGAAGTTAACCATGCTTGAAAAGCACAAGATAATAAAGAAGTTCGGCAAGGAGTATAACAGGTCAGGGAAGAAAGGCAAAGGAGAGATTGGAGAGGAAATATGAGGCATTAAATCCAGTGAAATTGATAAGGGAAAAAATCGGATTCAAATAAATGTGGTGCCAGAAAAGAGGTGCCGAGCGAACCAAAGAATAAAGCGAACGAGTAAACCGAAGCCAGATACCTGCTTGTTAGACGAAGCTTGTTGCTCATTTTATTTCTCCTTTTGTAATATAACAATATATTCATGATTCATGGTTATATCCGTTACTCCAGTTACATTACTTGGACTGTTTTTCCTTGGCATTTTTTTGTTAGGAATCTCCCTAATTATTGTTTTAATGTGTTTAAATCCGTTTCTTTCAAAAAATTCTCTTGTTATTTCATCGTTTGGAATTTCTATACCTTTGACTCTTCGATTTCCTACAACATAAGCCACTACACCTTCATTTTTTACAATCTTTGAAATATTACTTATTGATTTTTCATAATCAATGTAAAAAGAAATGACGTCGTATACTCTTTTATTATCTTTTTGTGCAATTTGCTCTAATATCATGTCAAGAGGTTCAAAGTCAAAATATCTAAACTCTTTTTTTCTTATTCCACCCATAGATCTTTTATCCACTTCATTAAATTTCTCAAATCCTAACCATTGATTAGCTAATCTTGAGAATTGCCCGTAAGCAACAGTAGTTCTTGAATCGCCGTAGGGTGGAGAAGTTACTATTATATCAACGCTTTCAGGAGTGATAATATTTCTTGGTATTTCATAAACAGTATTAAAATCATATATCTTAGAAACTGAGTTATTTCTTTTTATGGAGATATATTCCATCATTCCTCTTCTGTTACGGATAAGTTTTTCAGCCATTACTGAAAATACATCAGGATTAAATTTTTCTATTTGTTTCTTACTCATTCTATATAATTTAAATTCGCTATTTCTTGTCAAAGAGACTTCTCTTACTGTTTCACTAAATGCTACCTTGAAAAAATCTTTTACATTTTGGTTATCAATCTTTTCTATATATTCTTTTATAATTGCTAAGAAAAACTGTGTTTCTTTTTTGAACCAATAATCAATATTTTTAAAATTAGGAATTTTGGGATTAATATTTTGTCCTTCAAGTCTTATTGAGAAAATAAAATCGTTAAAATCTTTTAAGTATTCATCTAACAAATCTAAAGGTATAACAATAGTTTTGACTTTTGCAATTAGACGAGCTAGTGGATTAATATCCGTACCAATACCATCAATACCTCTGATATTAGCCTCGACAAGAGAAGTTCCTGTTCCACAATAGGGATCGAATAAAATCTTTGCATTATTCCCAAATTCATCTAGTATCCTCCCAGCAACCTGTGGAATCATCATTGCTGGATAAGAATGGAAACAATGCGTGTATTGTTTAGTATTTGCTGTTCTAAAATCCCATGTGTTATCTCTATACTTTTTTGTTTTGATTAACATTGTATTCATCCTACACAAGCCTCCTCCTGTTTTCGTAAAGCTGTATCAAATCCTTTTCTTTAATTCGAAATGCAGTCCCTCTATTTCTAACTGTTCCACTTTCTTTTAAGTGCATTCTTAAATCAATTCCAATTATAGAATTTTTAAATGCTTTAATAAAGCTTCTTGGACTTGGATCTGTTAATAAATATGCTTCATTATAATGAAAATATTCTTTTCCATCTTCTATTTTTCTGTCTGCTAATACTACCAAGATCCTACTCAATTTTGCCATGAATTTACCAACAATGACATAAACATCCCATGTCGCCAAAACTTCATTATTTTTCTTATCAATCAAATGGATTATATTTTTGTTTTCATCTACTTCAAGAGATATACCTTGTGTAATAGGTCTCCCATGAAAAACTGTATTCTTCAAAGCATGTCTACCTTTTTCGTCAAGATATCCATATTTTAATATAAGATTCTTTTGTTTGACATGCCAGACACCTCTATTAAAAGTAAATAAAGTTACTAAGGACTGTGAATCTTTTCTTATTGTTTTTATTTCTACTCTTCCTCCTATATCTGGAATGGGTAGATTATTTTCATGAATTCCTAAAAGTAATTCAAAGGTATAGCCAACTCCTGTAGATCCTCTTCTCATAGATAGAATGAAGCCCTTATCTTTTATTTCTTTGAGTTTAGTTTGTAATTCTCTCAAATTCATTTAAAACACTTTTTTATTATCTTTTTTTTAAAATTTTTTTCTAATCCTCTTTTTATTCGGTTTTAGTGTTCATAATATATAACACTCCATTCTTTAAATATTTATTCCCCTATTTACTCATGACGATATCTCCATGACCTTCTTACCTTCCATTACCTCTCCT
>JAGGVW010000054.1 GCA_021157805.1 bacterium | reverse complement strand
CTTTTGCTTTTGCTGGAGGAGAGCCATTAATGGACCCTGCATTCTGGGAACTTGCTGAAATAGGGAAAAAAGGTGGTCTTTATATGTCTATAAATACAAATGGAACTTTGATAACAGAAGAAGTGGCTGAGCGACTAAAGGATATTGGATTTGCCTATTATGGAGTAAGTTTAGATGGCTCAACTGCTGATGTCCATGATAATTTCAGAGGAGTAAAAGGTGCTTTTGAAAGAGCATTGAAAGGTATAAAGAACCTGATAAAAGCTGGAGAAGCAGATAAAGTTTGTATTTCATATACTGTTGCAAGAGAAAATTCAATTATAAAAAATGAAATACCCAAAATGATAAAATTAAGAGATGAACTTGGAATAAGGAAAGTTGTTCTTTACAATTATATTCCCTGTGGAAGGGCTGGGTTTGAAAATGATTTAACAGCAGAAGAAAGGGAGAAATTATTTGAACTTTTCTATAATGATTTAAAAGATGGGAAAGAAACACTCCTTTCAACCGCTCCTCAATTTGGGAGATACTGTAAGCAGATGTTTGAACTTGGAAAAGGAGATGTTACTGTCATAGGACATTTCTCCACTGCAAATATTGAAAAAATAAAAAATCTTGTTGAACTTATAGGTGGATGTGGTGCTGGAAGGGCTTATATTGCTTTACAGCCAGATGGGAAAATAACTCCCTGTGTTTTTATGCCAGACCTTGTCATAGGAAATATAAAAAAAGATGGGGAAATAAAAATAGAACACTTAATTGATGTTTGGGATAATTCAGAAATAATTAATAGATTAAGAAAAAGAAGGGATTATTCTGCTAACTATGGATGTAAAGGAAAATATACTTCTGTTTGTGGTGGTTGTGCTGCAAGAGCGTATGCTTATTATGGAGATGTTCTTGCTCCTGACCCTGGTTGTATTTTGAATAAAAAAATTTTTCAAAAAGCAGAAATTAAAGAGCGCACTTTGAATGAGCAGCATAAAGAGGGTAAGGTAGCCCATATTCCTTCTTCATTATCCTGATTATAACAGAAAGAGTTGTTTTTAAATCAATTTTATGTCCAGGGGAAATAAAAAGAAGACCATTATTATAATTTCTCAAAACATGCCCTATAATTTCTCCATCTTTATCTTTTATAAATGTTGAAGCAAGCGGAAAAGAAGGTGGAATTGTATAATTGCCATATAATATTTTTCTTGCACATCCAATTGTAGGTATATCAAAAATTATGCCAAGATGAGTTGCAAGACCCATCTTTTCAGGATGAGCAATTCCATGACCATTAAAAATTATTATGTCAGGTTTTTCTTTTACCTTCTCAAGCAATTTAACTATCACAGGTCCTTCTCTGAAAGCAAAAAACGATGGAATATAAGGGAATTTCACATTCCCTTCTGTTGTAATAACCTTAATTATTTCCAGTGTTTGATAATCACAGACAATAAAAGCACTTTTAACTTTTTCCTTCTTATAGAAACAATCAACTCCTCCCACCTTTTCTACTTTTTCAACCCTGTTTTTTAAATCAATATATTTCCTTAAATCCTTTTGTATTCTTCTTGCCTCTTCTTTATCTACATCCCATTTATGTTTTCTTTTTATTTCCATAAAGGAAATAAGTTTTCTTTTTACTTGGCAAAGTCAACTTCCCTTTTTTCCCTTATAACTGTAACTTTTACCTGACCTATAAACTCCATACTTTCTTCTATTTTCTTTGCTATTTCTCTTGCAAGATTTTTTGCTTCTTCATCATTTATAAGTTCTGGTTTAACTATTACTCTGACTTCTCGTCCTGCTGAGATTGCATAAGCAGTATCAACTCCTTTGAAAGAAGCAGCAATTTTTTCAAGGTCTTCAATCCTCCTTAAATATCTTTCAAGTGTATCTCTTCTTGCTCCAGGTCTGGTTGCAGAAAGAGCATCTGCAACCTGCACAATAACAGTATATGGTCTGGCAATATCTACATCACTGTGGTGATGTAAAGCAGCATCAATTACCTCCTTTCTTTCTCCATATTTCCTTAAAATTTCTGCTCCTATTTCAGGATGAGTTCCTTCAACTTCCTGGTCAACTGCCTTCCCTATATCATGAAAAAGTGCTGCTCTTTTTGCAATTTTTGGGTCAAAACCGAGTTCTGAAGCAATAATACCGGCAAGAAAAGCACTTTCTTTTGAATGAATAAGAACATTCTGTCCAAAACTTGTTCTAAATTTTAACTTTCCAAGAAGTTTTATAAGTTCAGGATGGACATTTTCAATCCCCACTTCAAATATGGCTGTGTTACCTTCTTCAACCATTTTTTCATCAATTTCTTTTTTAACCTTCTCAACAATTTCTTCAATTCTGCCAGGATGTATCCTTCCATCTGAAATTAATCTTTCAAGTGCAATCCTTGCAAGTTCTCTTCTATAAAGGTTAAAAGAAGAAAGAGTTACTGCTTCAGGAGTATCATCAACAATGAGGTCAACTCCTGTCATAGCTTCAAATGCTCTAATATTTCTTCCTTCTCTTCCTATAATTCTTCCTTTAATCTCGTCATTTGGTAAACTTACAACAGAAACTACATTCTCACTTGCTTCCTCTGGAGCAAGCCGTTGCATTGCTGTAAGGAGTATTTCTTTTGCTTTCTTTTCAGCATTCAACTTTGCTTCTTCTTCAAGTTTTTGCTGGTAGTTCATTGCTTCTTTTCTTGCTTCTTCTTCCATATGTTTCAGAAGTTGGTTTTTTGCTTCCTCTCTTGAAATTCCACTTATTGTCTCAAGTTTTCTCTTTTCTTCTTCTATAAGAGATGAAAGATGCAGTTCCTTATTCCTGATTTCTTCCTGTTTTTTCCTCAATTCTTCCTGTGTCTTTGCTATTTCTTCACTTTGTTTTTCAATTAACTCTGCCTTTCTTTCAAGATTAAGTTCTCTCTGTTGAAGTCGTTTCTCTTGAAATTGTAATTCTTTCTTTTTATTTCTTGTTTCTTTTTCAAATTCATTTCTAAGTCGGTAAAGCGTCTCTTTCGCCTCAATATCAATTTCTCTCTTTTTACTTAAGGCGATTTGTTCTGCTTCTTCAATTATTTCTTTTGCTCTTTTTTCTGCTGCTTTTATTGTTCTTTCTGCAATAAATTTTCTCCAGAGATATCCGACTAAAACGGCTATTGCTCCCCAGAGAATAAATAATGGAACAATCAATTTTATTGTATTTACTGCTGGCAATTTTAACCACCTCCTTTACTTTCGCTGTTTCTCCAGCAATTAAGTAAAGGAATTATCCGGCAGGCAGTTTGACCCAAATTTAAGATTGGTTCTGGCTAATCTATATAAATTTATTATTTTTTTCTGTTTTATTGTATTTTTCATTTTATATAATTACCAGTTTTACCGATTGTATTGCCGGAAATTCCTTTATTTTATTTAATACCTTTTTGTTTATACTCTGGTCAAGATTTAAAACTGTAATTGCATCTCCTCCTTTTTTCCTTCTTCCAAGTGTCATAGAAGCAATGTTCACTCTTTCTTTTCCTAAAACTGTGCCAATATGCCCCATTATTCCAGGTTTATCTTCATTATAGCATACAAGTAAACAACCCTTAGGTACTGCTTCAACTGAAAACCCATCAATTTTTACAATTTTTTCTTCTTTATTCTCCAGAATTGTTCCTGAAACTGATATCTTTTTTTCATTTTTCACCTCAACTGTTATAAGATTTACAAATTCTTCTCCACTTTCCTCTCTGACTTCTTT
>JAGGVW010000042.1 GCA_021157805.1 bacterium | reverse complement strand
GATTGAAATTGTAAAAAAATATTTTCTCAAAAAAAATTACAAAAATTTAATTTTAATTAAAAAGGACCCATATTTATTTTTAAAAAATACTGACTTAAATTTTGATGTAATTTTTATCGGAAAATCTCTCCCATTAAGTTTCAGAGAAAATAGAAAGTTTACTGATGAATTTGTCTCTCTTGTTTCCAGAAAAGTCAAAATTGTTTCCTTAATCCTTCCAGGAAATTATGATTATATCGGAAAGGACACATCCTTTGTTCATTCAATAATTTATCATACTTTTAAAAAACATTTCAGATATTCAAAATTTATTTTTTCTTATCCATTTATATCTATCTATTCAAATATACCTTTAAATAATGTTAATAAAAAAATGATTGTTGATAATGACTTTTTCAACTCATCTTACTTAAAATATGTCCTTGATAAAAAAAGAGCAAAAATTTATATATCAAAAAATATTGAAAAGACACCATTAAATACATTAAATAGTCAGAATCTATTTTTTTTCTCAATTTCCCATTTTTTCTCTTTTTCAAACAAAAAAGCAGGTGTTTTCTTTTTTAATTATTTCAGAAAAATTACCAGAACAAAAATCTTTCCTTTCATTCTTTCTTTTATCTTTTTTATTATTTTCCTTTTTATTTCAAAAAAGAATATAAGAAGTGGAATTGTCTTCACAAATGGGTTTGTATGTTTCGGTTATGAATCACTTTTAATTATTATAACCCAGATTATTCATGGATATATTTATTCAAAAATTTCCACAGTGATTGCTTTATTTATGGGAGGAATTTCAGCAGGAGCGATTATATCAGGAAATTTTTTAAAAAGAAAACACCTTATTTACAGTGAATTACTCAACTTTTCTTTTTATATTATTTCTTTCCTTCTTATATATTTCTTAAAAACTATGCCATTTTTACTTCTTTTAATTTTAATTTTTATTTCTGGTTTTTTTGTTGGATTTGAGTTTGGTATTATATCAGGCATTGAAAAAGGTGGATTCACAGATAAAACAGGGAAACTTTATGCCTTTGACTTAACTGGAGGAGCACTTTCTTCAATTTTAATTCCACTTCTAATTCTTCCCATTTTCGGTCTTTACCTTTCTTTTCTTATATTTCCACTTGTTAAATTTTCAAACATCCTTTTTCAAAAACCCTGGTTCTGGAAAAGGGTTAATTCCTGTTAAATAGAAAGGTAAAATAATTATATAAAAAGGAGAAAAAAATGGTAAATAGAATTAAAACATACTTTTTACTGGGACTTTTAACTGTTCTTTTTGTTCTCATAGGAAGTTTTTTTGGAAAGAATGGTATGATTATTGCTCTTATTCTGGCTATTGGGCTTAACTGGTTTTCATATTTTTTCAGTGATAAAATTGTTCTTGCTATGTCCAGAGCAAAAGAAGCACCTGAAAATACTTATCCTCAACTTCACAGAATAGTTGAAGAACTCGCAGTTAAAGGTAAAATCCCAAAACCAAAAATTTATATAATCCCTTCTTCTACTCCAAATGCTTTTGCAACAGGAAGAGACCCAAACCACGCAGCAGTTGCTGTAACTGAAGGAATAATGGAAATACTTGATGAAAATGAATTAAAGGGTGTTTTAGGACATGAACTTTCACATATTAAACACAGAGATATTCTTATAGCAACAGTTGCTGCAACAATTGCTGCTGCAATTACATTCATAGCAAATATGTTGAGATGGGCTGCTTTTTTTGGCGGAATTGGAGGAGATGATGATAGAGAAGGAAATATTGTTGGACTTGTAGGAATAATTCTTTTCGCAATTCTTGCTCCAATTGCTGCAATGATAATACAACTTGCAATTTCCCGTTCAAGAGAATATCTGGCTGATGAAGGAGGAGCAAAACTTTGTGGAAATCCACTATATCTGGCAAACGCATTGAAGAAACTATCTGAAGGAGTAAAAAGAACTCCTATGCAAGCAACCAATCCTTCTACATCTCATTTATTTATTGTCAATCCATTTTCAAAAAAGGGTTTAATTAATCTTTTCTCAACACATCCACCAATTGAAGAGAGAATAAGACGACTTGAAAATATGGCTATATAGTCCAAACCCGGTTTGTTTGACCAAACCGGGTTTGGGGGGTTTGGACAAAAAATGGACTTAAAAAAGTTAAAAAAAATCCTTGAAGATTACAAAAAAGGTAAAATCAGCCAGAAAGAGGTTTTGAAAGAATTACAATATTTACCATATAAAGATATAGGATTTTCAAAAATTGATACTCACAGAAATTTAAAATTTGGATTTCCAGAAGTTATATATGCACCAGGGAAAAAAATCCAGCACCTTATTAAAATTGTTGAAAATATGATGAAATTGCACTCAAATTTTATGATTACAAAGATTGAAAAAGATGTATCAGAAAAGTTAAAAGAGAAATTTCCATCCCTTATTTACTTTCCAGAAGCAAAAATAATGAGTGCAAAAAAGAAAAAGATAATAAAAAAAGGATATATATGTGTTGTGTGCGCAGGAACATCAGATATACCTGTAGCAGAAGAATCAGCAACAACTGCTGAAATACTTGGTAATAGGGTGGAGAGAATATACGATGCAGGTGTTGCAGGAATTCATCGCATTCTTGATAAAGTTAACATTTTAAATAAATCAAAATGTGTTATTGCAGTTGCGGGTATGGAAGGGGCTTTACCATCAGTTATTGGAGGAATTGTAGCAAAACCAGTAATTGCTGTTCCAACTTCTGTTGGATATGGAACAAATT
>JAGGVW010000132.1 GCA_021157805.1 bacterium | reverse complement strand
TTAAAAAAAAAGAAAAGAAAATAATTTTGTTAATTTTAAATCTTAAAAAGGCAGGACTGATTATGATACTTCTGACAAGCTTTATTTTGAACCTATAACAGTTGAAGATGTTATAAATATAATAAAAAAAGAAAATCCTTTAGGAGTAATTTTACAATTTGGCGGTCAAACTCCCCTTAATATTGCTCTCCCTCTTAAAAAAGAGGGTGTTAAAATTCTTGGGACAAGCCCTGAAACGATTGATTTAGCAGAAGATAGAAAAAAATTCAGCGCACTTCTTAAAGAAGTTAATTTAAAACAACCACCAAATGGAACAGCAACTTCTTTTGAGGAAGCAGAAACCATTGCAGAAAAAATTGGTTATCCAGTCCTTGTAAGACCATCTTATGTTCTTGGAGGAAGGGCTATGGAGATAGTTTACGATAGAACATCTCTTGAAGAATTTATGGAAAAAGCAGTTGATGTTTCACCAGAAAAACCTGTCTTGATTGATAAATTTCTTGAAGATGCAATTGAAATAGATGTTGATGCAATTTGCGATGGAAAAATCTGTGTAATCGGCGGGATAATGGAACACATAGAAGAAGCAGGAGTTCATTCAGGGGATAGTGCAATGGTAATTCCTCCTTATAGTTTGAAGAAAAAAATAACCGATGAGATTATGGAAGGGACAAAAAAACTTGCTTTAACCTTAAATATAAAAGGGCTTATAAATATACAATTTGCTATAAAAAACAATACTCTTTATGTTCTTGAAGTAAACCCGAGAGCGTCCAGAACTATACCTTTTGTGAGTAAAGCAATTGGAGTTCCTCTTGCAAAACTTGCAACAAAAATAATGATAGGAAAAACCCTTGAAGAGTTGAATTTCACAAAAGAAGTAAAAATTAGACACTTTGCTGTTAAGGAATCTGTCTTTCCGTTTGATAGATTTGGCAATATAGATGCAACATTAGGTCCCGAAATGAAATCAACAGGGGAGGTTATAGGTATTGATGAAAGTTTTGAAATGGCTTATGCCAAGAGTCAACTCGCAGCAGGACAAAAACTACCTCTAAAAGGAAATATATTTCTTTCTGTGAAAGATAAAGATAAACCCACTATTTTAGAAATTGCAAAAGGTTTTTCAAAACTTGGTTTTAAACTTTTTGCAAGTAAAGGAACGGGAGAATTTTTAAAGAAAAAAGGGATAGAAGTTAAAATTTTGCCCAAAATATATGAAATTGAAAGACCTAATATACTTGATTACATTAAAAATAATCAAATTGATTTAATTATAAATACTCCTTCAGGGAAAAAACCGAGAAAAGATATTCTTTCTATCAGAGCAATTGCAGTTCAGAGAAATATACCTCTTGTCACGACTATACCGGGCGCAAAAGCCACTTTTCTGGCTATAAAAAAATTGAGAGAAAGCCCAATAAAAGTCAAAAGTATACAGGAATATCACAGGGAAATATAAAATGGTTGGAATAATAAATTATGGCGCAGGTAATGTTTTCAGTGTATACAGTGCTGTGAAAATATGTGGTTTTACTCCATTTATAATTGAAAAGGCAGAAGAAATAAAAAAATCAGAAATCATAATTATTCCAGGGGTGGGTTCTTTTGACGACGGGATGAAATTCCTTTTTAAAACAGGTATAGGAGAGGAGATAAAGAGAGAGATACAAAAAGGCAAACTATTTCTTGGAATATGTCTTGGATTACAATTACTTTTTTCTGAAAGTGAAGAAGGTAAATTAAATGGGCTTGGAATTTTAGATGGAAAGGTTAAAAAATTTTTATTTAGAGATAAATCAATTAAAATTCCTCATATGGGATGGAATAAAGTTAAACAGGTGAAAGAAAGTAATCTCTTTACTAATATTCCCGATAATACATATTTTTACTTTGCCCATTCCTTTTATGCTAAAATAGAGAAAGAAAATATAATTTATGGAAAAACAGATTATGAAATTAACTTTCCATCTGTCATAATGAAAAATAATATAGTTGGAGTGCAGTTTCATCCTGAAAAAAGTAGTAAATACGGACTTGTTTTTCTAAAAAACTTTTTACTAACCAAACCCGGTTTGGGATAGGAGGAAAATAAATGGTTGCAATAAGAATAATTTCCTGTCTTGATGTAAAAGATGGTAAGGTTGTCAAAGGAGTGCATTTTAAAGATTTGAAAGAAGCAGGAGACCCGGTAGAACATGCGTCTTTTTACAGTAAAGAAGGGGCAGATGAACTTGTTTTCCTTGACATAAGTGCAACTATAGAGGGAAGGAATACTATGATTGAAGTGGTAAAAAAAGTTGCAGAAGTTGTATTCATTCCGTTAACTGTTGGTGGAGGAATAAGGAACATTCAGGATATAGAAAATCTTTTAAAATCTGGCGCAGATAAGATTTCCATAAATACTGCTGCTGTTTTAAATCCAGAACTTATAAAAAATTCAGCGAAAAAATTTGGAAGCCAATGTATAGTTGTTGCTATTGATGCAAAGTTAAAGGCAAAAGAGGAATGGGAAGTTTATATAGAAGGAGGAACGAAACCTACAGGTATTTCTGCAGTTGAATGGGCAAAAAAAGTTGAAAATATGGGAGCAGGGGAGATACTCTTAACAAGTATTGATAAGGACGGAACTCAATCGGGATATGATATTGAACTTACAAGGAAAATTTCTGAAAGTGTAAAAATTCCAGTAATTGCTTCTGGTGGAGCAGGGAATTTACAGCATTTGTTTGATGTGGTAAAAAAAGGGAAAGCAAGTGCCGTTTTACTTGCTTCTCTTCTCCATTTTAGAAAGTATTCTATCTCTCAAATAAAAGAGTTTTTGAATAAAAAGGGAATTGAAGTCAG
>JAGGVW010000101.1 GCA_021157805.1 bacterium | reverse complement strand
TTTCAATTTTCTGATATTTTGATTGTTTCTCCACAATTTTATCTTTTATTGAGAAGCAAAGGCCAAGACCCTCTCCATACCAGTCAACCATCATCTGGTTTGAATTTCTCTGCATATAGCCCCCTTTCAATTTTAAGAATTGTGGGCTTTTGAGAATTCAGTTTTTCCACTATATATTCAAATCCTTTTGTTGGTAAAGCATTATTACCACAGGTGTAAATATCAACAGAGGCATAATTATATTCAGGCCAGGTATGTATACTTATGTGACTTTCAGAAACAAGAACATATCCACTTACACCCTGAGGATTGAATTTATGAACTTTCACATTAAGAATTGTTGTATTTGAAATTTTTGCTGTTTCAACTAAAAGATTTTGAATTTTTTCTGGATTATCCAGAAAATCACATCTGCAGTCATAAAGGTCAACTATAAGATGGGTTCCAACAGGAGAAACAGTATAAACCATCTTCTTCATTTTTCCCTCCTTTTTTCATTTCTCACCTCCCTTCAAAAGGAAAAAACTTTACATAAGTTTATTTATAGTTTATAATTCAAAAAAATGAGTGTGTCAATAGAAAATGGAAAAAAAAGAAAATAATAGATTTAAATTATTAAAATACATTTCAACTGAAACAGTGATATTCCCATTTATACTTTTAATAATTGCTTATTATATGAAGCAACAGGGGTTTAAATATCTTATTCCTGATTATGAGAAAGGATGTGCAAGAATTTTACAGTATGTTTTGTTTTTCATAGGAGTGGCAATTTTCTTTTTTTGTGATGGTATTTCAGATTTTATTGCAAATAGATTGTTTATAAAAAATGAAAAACAGGATAAAGAGGTTGAAAAGGAAAATATTTCCTCTTATTTTACATATACACTTGTAATGCTCTGGCTTTTGAATCTTATAACAATTACTGGTTTTATTGGTTTTCTTATATGTGGAAATATTTCCTGGCTTTCTGTTTTTCTTCTTTTGAATATTTCAATGGTTTACAAATATTTCCCTTCTCAGAGAAAATATAAAAAGTTAATAGAAAAAGTAAAGGATTAAATCTGTCCAGAATATGAGAGATAATGATATGCCATCCCTTACAGAGTGAGAGACCAAGCGGGATACGGGATTGCACTGCTTGAGAAGCAGCGACGTGCGATCCCTCACAGGGTAAGAAACAAGCGGGATACGGGATTGTCCTATCTGTAAAACGATAACGGACGATCCCTTACAAAGTGAGAGACCAAGCGGGATACGGGATTCGAACCCGCGACCACGAGCTTGGGAAGCTCGCACTCTACCGCTGAGTTAATCCCGCTTTTAAAATATTATATTATCCTTATTTGTTTTTTTCAATATTTTTTCTGCATTTTTCACACAATCCATAAAAGAAAATCTGGTGATTTTTAATTTCAAATTTATACTTTTCTGAAAATGCTTTTTCAAGTTTTTCTATCATTTTCACTTCTTCGTCTATAAAATCGGCATAATCAATGACCTTATTACATTGAACACATATTAAATGATGGTGATGCTTTTTTTCTTCTTCCTTTTCTCTTAATTCATACCTGCTTCTTCCATCTCCAAAGTCATATTTTGAAACAATACCAAGTTTTGTAAACAGTTCAAGTGTTCTGTAAATAGTTGTCATACCTACTGATGAGTATTTCTTATATATTTTTTGATATATTTCCTGGGTGCTTAAGTGTTTTTTAGTTCTTGACAGTATATTGAGAACCATTTTTCTTGCAATTGTTTTTCTGTATCCTGCGCTCTTAAATATTTTTTCTGCTTTTTTAAAATTTCCTTTTTTCATTTATTTCTTTTTCCACCCATATTAGAAGAATTTTTCTTAATTTATCAACTGGTTATAATATGGTCTTGCATCAAAACTCTTACTTATATTTTTATGATATAAAAAATATTTATTTATTTCCCCAGGTTTCATTATAAATTATCTCATCAAGTGGTTTTCTATTTTTATCTTCTTTGAATACATCAGAATTTGAAGGATAACCAAGAGGAGTAAGGGCAACAACATTAACATCTTCTGGAATTCCAAGAAATTTCTTTATTCCTTCATTGTCAAAAGAGCCAATCCAGCAGGTTCCAAGTCCTTCTGCTCTTGCCGCAAGTGTCAGGTGGTCAACTGCTATTGCAACATCAACAAGCACACTGTAATTGTCCATCCAGTTCCCTCTATTGTAGTGAATGTTTTCTCCACAGGCAGCAATCAGAACAGGTGCTTCAGCAATAAATTTCTGTCCAGCACATAATTCCACCATTTTTTTCTTTCTTTCAGGGTCTTTTATTATTATAAAATACCATGGCTGCCTGTTACTTCCACTTGGAGCAATTCTTGCTGCATTAAGAACTTTTTTGAGAATATCCTCTGGTATGGGGTCCTGCTTATAACTTCTTACACTTCTCCTTGTTTTTATAACCTCATAAAAATCCATCTCCTCCTCCTTTTTATTTCACTTCAATTTTCCCGTTTTTTGAGTTGTAATAGTAATTCATTCCTTCAGGTGGTTTTGGAATTTCTTTTATATATCCTTTATCAACGAGTTCCTGAAGTGATTCCGGGTATCTTTCTTCTTCAATATAAAAGGTATCTATTGCACTTTTTAAAGGAAGAATAATATCCATTATTTTTGCTTTTTTCATTGCTTTTCCCATTGTTTCACCATATTTCGCAGGGGCATTTAAGGGGGTTAATCTATTTTCCTCTTCTTTCTTCTTTTTATTACAGCCAGAAAGTGTAATTATAAAAACAATTGATGAGAAAACTAAAATAATTCTTATATTTCTCACATTCCCTCCCTTTCTCTATGTAAATTATACAACAATTCAAAAATGTTTTAAAGTAGATTGGAAATGTTGACATATATTTACAGATGGGTATAATAAATAATTTGAAAAAAAGGAGGTGAAATATGGCGAAGTTAAAGATAAGACCACTTGGTGATAGAATAGTTGTTGAGCCATTAGAAGCAGAAGAAAAAACAAAAGGTGGGATTATCTTGCCTGATACTGCAAAAGAAAAACCGCAGGAAGGAAAAGTCGTTGCAGTTGGGAAAGGTAAAGTTGGAGAAGATGGTAAACCAGTTTCTATGGAAGTTAAAGTAGGTGATAAGGTTTTATATGGTAAATATTCAGGAACTGAAATTACAATTGATGATAAAGAATACATTATTTTAAAAGAAGAGGATATTCTTGCTGTTGTTGAAGATAAATAAAAGGAGGTGGAATATGGCAAAACAAATATTACTTGGTGAAGAAGCAAGAAGAAAAATTTTAGAAGGAATGGAAATAATGGTTGATGCATTAAGACCTACACTTGGGCCAAAAGGAAGATGTGCAGTTCTTGAGAAAAAATTTGGCTCTCCAACTGTAATAAATGATGGTGTTACAATCGCAAAAGAGATAGAACTTGATGACCTGTATAAAAATCTTGGAGCACAGCTTTTGAGAGAAGTGGCTTCAAAAACAAATGATGTTGCCGGTGATGGAACAACTTCTGCATCTGTTCTTGCTTTTGCAATAGCAAAAGAGGGTTTTAAAAATGTTGCTGCTGGAGCAAATCCTGTTCATCTAAGAAGAGGAATAGAAAAAGCAGTAAAAGCAGTGGTTGATAAGTTAAAACTGATGAGCAAAACAGTAAAGGATAAACATGAAATTCAGCAGGTTGCAACAATTGCAGCGGCAAATGATTCCGAAATTGGAGAAATAATTGCTGAAGCAATGGATAAGGTCGGAAAAGAGGGAGTTATAACTGTTGAGGAAGCAAAAGGGACAGAAACAGAATTGAATGTAGTTGAAGGAATGCAATTTGATAGAGGTTATCTCTCTCCATATTTTGTAACCGATGCAGAAAGGATGGAATGTATTCTTGAAGATGCATACATTTTAATCCATGATAAAAAAATATCAGCAGTAAAGGATATCCTCCCGCTTCTTGAAAAAATTGCTCAGTCAGGAAAGCCACTTTTAATTATTGCTGAAGAAGTTGAAGGAGAAGCACTTGCTACATTGGTTGTGAATAAATTGAGAGGGACATTACAATGTTGTGCTGTTAAAGCACCTGGTTTTGGAGATAGAAGAAAGGCAATGCTTGAAGACATTGCCATTCTTACAGGTGGACAGGCAATAATGGAAGAACTTGGAATTAAACTTGAAAGTGTGACTCTTGATATGCTCGGGAGAGCGAAAAGAGTTATAGTTGATAAAGAAAATACAACTATTGTTGAGGGTAAGGGAACTTCCTCAAAAATACAGGGAAGAATAAATCAGATAAAGAGTGAGATAGAGAAAACAACTTCTGATTATGATAGAGAGAAATTACAGGAACGACTTGCAAAACTTGCTGGAGGAGTTGCAGTAGTGAATGTTGGTGCACCCACTGAAACAGATATGAAGGAAAGAAAAGCAAGAGTTGAAGATGCTTTGAGTGCAACGAGAGCAGCGGTTGAGGAGGGTGTTGTTCCAGGTGGTGGTGTAGCATTGATCAGATGTCAGGAAGAAATTGATAAATTAAAAATAGATGACCCGGACGAAAAAACAGGAGCAAAAATTGTCCAGAAAGCACTTGAAGCCCCATTGAGACAGATTGCTGAAAATTCAGGACTTGATGGAGCAGTTGTGGTTCAAAAAGTTAAAGAGTCAGATAATGAAAATTTTGGATTTAATGCTGAAAAGGATAAATATGAAGACCTTGTTAAAGCAGGAATTATTGACCCTACAAAAGTTGTAAGAAGTGCACTTGAAAATGGTTCCAGTATGGCTGCTTTACTTCTCACAACAGAAGCACTTATAACTGAAAAGCCAGAAAGGAAAGAAGAAAAGAGTCCCACCCCACCCCCTTACCCTGAGTATTGAGGAAAAGGGAGCCCCTCTGTGTAGGGGCTCCTCCCCAGAAAATGAAAAGGTATCGTCTGTTCGTGAGTGGAATTGTTCAGGGAGTAGGGTTCAGGTGGTATACCCAGAGGATAGCAAAATCCTTAGGTTTAACTGGATGGGTTAGAAATTTACAGAATGGAGATGTTGAAATAGTTGTAGAAGGGAAAAATGATATAATTGAGATGTTTATATCAGAATTAAAAAATGGTTATCTGGGAAGAAATATATCCGGAATAAAAAGAATTGAAGAGGAATATAAAGGAGAATTTTTAGATTTCAATATAAGATTTTAAAATGAGTGAATACAAAAATGTTGCGAAAAAAGGTCTTGATGTAAAGTTGCCCAATATTGAATGTTTTGAAAATCAATTCAGAAAGTATAAAATAACAATAATTATTCCTGAATATACTTCTGTCTGTCCAAAAACAGGCCAACCAGATTTTGGAACAATAACAATTGAGTATGAACCAGATAAATATGTGATTGAACTGAAATCTTTGAAATTTTATATACAGGCATACAGGAATGTTGGAATTTTTTATGAAAATGCTGTAAATAGAATTCTGAATGATATTGTAAAAGCAGCAAAACCTGTATGGGTTAAAGTAAGGGGAGAGTTCAATCCGAGAGGTGGAATAAAGTCCATAGTTGAAGCAGTGTATCCTTCAGAGAAATAACTTTTTGACTTTTTAGAAAATTTGAAATATAATTTTGAATTATGTTAAAAGATGAAATTGAAAAATTGGTAGAGTTGCAGGAAATAGATAATGAATTAAGAAGTTGGGAAGAAGATGTCTCTTTATTTCCTGAAAAGAGAAAAGAATATCAATCCAGATTAGAAAATAAAAAATCTGAACTTTCCTCAATTGAAAAAGAATTCAAAAGATTGCAGATAGATAGGAAGGAAAAAGAACTTGAATTAAAAGCGATTGAAAATGAAATAAAAAAATTAAAAGATAGATTAACAGAGGTAAAAACAAATAAAGAATATATTGCAATAAGAAAAGAGATTGAAGAGTATGAGAAGCAAAAAGGTGGAGTAGAGGAAGAAATATTAATCTTACTGGAAAAGGATGATGAGATAAAAGATAGAGAAAATGAATTTAAGAAACAGATTGATAAAATAAAAAGTGAAATAGAAAACAAAATAAAAGAGGAAGAAATAAGAATGGAAGAGTTGAAGAAAAAAATTGAAGAAAAAAAGAAAAAAAGAGAAGAGAAAGTGAAAGAGATTGATGAAGAACTATATAAAATGTATGAGAAAATAAGGAAGAATAAAAAAGATGGTATTGCTATATGTAAACTTGAAGATGGAAGATGCAGCGGATGTTCAATTTATGTTCCCACTTATATTGAAGAAAAAGTAAAGAAAAAAAAAGAAATAGTCCAGTGTGAAAACTGCAGCAGGATACTTTACTGATGAAAAAACTTACCGTTTTTATTGATGGTGCCAGCCATGGAAATCCAGGTAAATCAAGCATTGGAATTATAATATATGGAGATGGAGAATTACTTAAGAAAACAGGGAAATATATAGGCACAGGAACAAATAATGTTGCTGAATATATGGCGTTAATATATTCTCTTATTGAATGTTTAAAATATAAAATAAAAAAAATTGAAATAAAAAGTGATAGTTTGCTTCTTGTAAAACAGATGAAGAGTGAGTATAAAATAAAAAATGAGTATTTACAGAAATTGAAAATGATTGCTGATAAATTAATTGAAAATTATGAAAGCGTTGAAATTACATATATATCCAGAGAGAAAAATAAAGAAGCAGATGAAATTGCTTCCAGATATCTTTCTTCCTCTTCATTATTTCCTTCTTCTTAACAATAAAATATTTGATATTCCGAGGACACGGTTCTGGAAAAATAAAATTTGTTGACAGAATTTTTGTAAAGAGATATTTTTAAAATATCTGGAGTGGCGGGATGGTCACCTGCTAACTTTATGGCGGGAGGAAAGTCCGGACTCCAGCAGGAAAGGCGGCTCCTAACAGGAGCAGTCCGCAAGGACTGGAAAGTGCCACAGAAACTATACCGTCCGTCAGAATATGGCGGATAAGGGTGAAATGGTGAGGTAAGAGCTCACCGTCTGCCTGGTAACAGGTAGAGCAGGGCAAACCCCGTCTGGAGCAAGGCCAAGCAGGGCTTATGGGTTTCCTGCCCCTTAATGCCCGGGTAGGCTGCTTGAGCCTGTGGGCAACCACAGGCCCAGATGAATGACCGTCTTTAAACAGAATCCGGCTTACCTGCCACTCCAGTAAACAATGAGAAAAAAGAATTTTAAAAGGATGTTTTTGATAAGATTTTTTTTAAAGTTGGGAGGTGATTAATGAACATAGAAAAATTTATTGAAAGAGGTATTGAGCAGTTAAAAAAAGAGTTTGGAGAAGAAAGTATTAAAAAAGCAATTCAATTTGTGAAAAATTTTGATGTTGAAGTTCCTTCCTGGGTTTTTGGCCCTTTTGGGGGTGGTAGATTTGGTGAATATATACCGCCTGCTGCTGCCAGAAATATTTATGAAAAAATTGATGATATTTCCTTTGTTTATAAAATTACAGGTTGTGGGAAAAAAGTGATGACT
>JAGGVW010000020.1 GCA_021157805.1 bacterium | reverse complement strand
TATACTGGAAAATTTAAAAGTTGAATTGAAATTGAAAAATAAATTAAACACTAATTAGAAAATTGATTTTTGACTTAACCTATTGTCTCACAGGAAGTTATATTGATTTTTAAATTGGTAAGTTCGGTTATAGAACTGAATATAGAAGAAAACTACATATCTCTCTTTCTTCTTACTGAATGGAATCATCAGTGATTTATAAAATTTCTTCCATTTTAACCACTCTTTTTTCTTTTGCAGACTTTTCTGCAGCAAGAGAAACTGCAACAGCCATTTTCCCTGCTTCTCCATTAACTTCTGGTTCACCACCTCTTTTAACACATTCGTAAAATTTTAAAAGTATTCCTTTATTTCCATCCTGATTATAGGGAGTTGGAATATTCCCCTCTGTTTTTACTTCATATAAAAGTTTATTCTTATTTTCAGAGTATCTGACTTCTATTTTTTTTCCGAGTTCAAAACCTTCTGTCCTCATCAATCCCTTTTCTCCAGCGATTCCTATTTCCCTTACATGTATTCCAATTTTACCTTCTCTTTCTGTTCTTATTCCAAGAAACATACATATCCCCAGCATTGCTCTCACTCCATTTTCGTATTCAATGATAACCCATCCGTTATCAAATATTTCGCTTTTAATCCCATTTACTTCCTTAATAACATCGCAGGAAGCACTTGCAAAAACTCTTAAAGGACGGCTTCCAGAAAACCAATTAAAAAAATCAAAATGATGGCAATTTTTCTCAACAAACGTACCCCCTGACTTTTTGTAATCATAAACCCAGAGAGCAGGGAAAGGGTCTCTGAATTCTTTTATCCACAACATAACAGGTTTTCCTATCTCTCCTCTATCCAGAATTTCTTTCATCTTATTTAAATGTGCATGGTACCTCATTTGCTGCCCCACCATAAGAATTTTTTTGTATTTCTTTGAACCTTTTATCATTTCATCACACTCTTTTATAGAAGTCGCCATCGGCTTTTCACAATAGACATGTTTTCCTGCTTTAAACGAATCAAGCGTAATTTCCTTATGGGTAAATTGTGGAGAAGAAATAAAAATTGCTTCCACGTCTTCCTGTTCAAGTAATTTTTTATAGTCAGTGAAGAATCTCACATCTTTTCCAATCTTTTCAACATCTTCTTTTAATTCTTTCCTTATATCACATACTCCAATAATCTCATACTCATCAATAGATAAAATGTTATTTACAATTCCCCTCCCCCTTGTTCCAAAACCAACTATTCCAACTTTTAATTTATCACCCATTTTTTTCTTTCCCGGTATCCTCAAGATATGCCAGTAAAACACTTTTTAAAAATTCACTTCCCGTCTTCTTCATAATTGATACATTCCTTCCAAACCACGGGAACTCAACAACAAGAGCGTAAGAACCAAATTTTTCTTCACAGTAATCTTTCCATGAGTAATCTTTCTTTAAAACATGTTTCTTTTTAACTCTTTTAAAATATTCCTTTTTACTCTCTACAAACCATTTTTTTCCATATTCCTTCTGGTCTGGCATATAAAAAATGATTTTCTCAGCAAAATCTCTATTAAAACATAAAAGACCATCAATAAATTTATTCATCCAGTTATGGATATTAACAAAGAGGTCTGGTTTCACCGTATCTATTACATTTTTCAATGTTTCCCATGCCTTATCTCTCACTGTAAAAATTCTATTAAGGTCGGTTCCAGATGGAGTTAATCTGCTGTATCCATGAAAAACTCCATCAGGATTTGTCATTGGGATAAAATAAAAAGTGAAGTTTTTCAAGAAATATTCGGTGAAATAATTCTTTTCTGAAAGATAGTTAACCATCCCTTCAATACAATAATTTCCCGCTGTTTCATAAGCATGGTTTCTACTTATAATCAAAACCTTCCTTTCTCCCTCTCCTGTTCTTATCAGGTGTATATCCCTCCCTTCTTCGCTTTCACCTACTTTTTCCACTTCCATATTTCTTTTCCGGGTTCTTCTGAGGAAATTAATGTAATCAGTATAGCTGTACTTTGAATTCAAGTAAACAAGTGTTTCACCAGCAGGAAAAGAGTATTCAAGAATGGAAAAACTTTCTTTAATCTTTAATGGAATAAGTTTCCAATCATTTTCTTCTTTATGTTTTAAAAAAACAAAATCTCTATATCCCATAAATTTTTTCTTTTCATCCTCCCAGTCAATTTCAATAGTTATTTTTCTTTTTTCTTCTCCTCTATTAATTACTTTAAATCCAAGACGAAAACCCATACCCTTTTTTTCTTCACTACCAAGTTTTTTATCTCTCCAAGAAGGATAAACGAGAAAGTGGTGTGAAGAAACTCTCTTTACCCCTTCTTTATTATTTGGACAACTTCCGTCAAAACCTACCCTAATTGAAATTTTCTTTCTTTCCATCTTTTGCCTATTTTAAGATTCTCGCCATATAAGGATTCATTAGAATTCTTCTAAAGTAAGATGATCTATCCAATATTCTCCTTGGGGAGGAAAGATGATAGTAAGATAAAGTTTCGGTTCTACATTCTCTGGTAAATTAAAGAATTTGTCTAACCTTTCCCATTTCCCTTCCTCTATAGAACGCTTTTGCCTTAACCAGATAGTTTCCGAAGGAGGTAAGAAATCCCTATCTTTTATAAATCTTATTCTTAACTCGGGGCTCCTCGTAGTTTTTTTCACTCTATAATGGAACTTTATGTAGTATTTTTTCCCAGATGAGAGATGATAAATCCATTTACTAAGGATTTTAGCTTTCTCTTCGGTCTTCACATATGCACAGCCCTTCCCTTCAAAAGGATTATCACCTCCTATCTCTACTCCCGTGTCAGGTGAACAACGCCAAGTTGGTAGAAATCCCTTATTGGTGGCAAACCTCATCCTTATAGAAATTGGTTCTCCTCGACGGTAGAAAGAAACATGGTACTTTTTCCCAGGTGATAACTTGTAAATCCATCGAGTGATATTCATATTTTCTCCTTGCAAACAAAATCTTCCTGCAAAAGGTTTTTCGTCTATGAATCGGTAGTTATTACTATTTATTCTCCAACCATCTCGCAATACACTTTCAAACCCTTCCTTAAATACTACCACTCCTTCTTCATTAATTATTTTTAACTCATCTATTTGTGAGATACCTTTAAAGAATAGAGTAAAATCTAATTTAGGAGTAACACCAGTAAATAATTTTTCTTCTCTGACCCAGTTTTCTTCAAATTTCTCGTTTTTACCCAACCATAATATTCTTCCCAAAAGGGGGTATTCAAAATTCTCTTCAAAAACTATTTTCCCTGATTTCTCAGCTGCATAGAGATGATAATAATTCCTTATGGTTTCTCCCCATTTCCTCTGTTTATCCCAAAGATAGATTAAATTTGGCGAGAAACCAGGGATATTTTCAAGCTTCTTTAAAAATGTTCTATATTCATTATATCTTTGGTAAGCTCTCTCTGCTATTTCCTTTTTTTCTAATAAATCAGCTTTTCTCCTTTGTTTAGGCCGATAGCCATGTATATAGAGATCAACCCCAATATCGCTCAATTCCTGACAAGCTCGGAAAAATTTCGCCCCTTTATCCGTAAACTGATGAGAAATAAGGATAATTTTAATCCTTTGTTTTACTTTTTCATCTTGGGCTATATTTAAAGCCTTATTAAGGTATTGATAACCTTTTTCTATCGCCTCCTGGCTCCACCATTGAGGAATTACGCCTTCACCCCAACCTTTCGCCTTTCTTTTTAGGAAACGTTCTTCCATAAAGGTGAAGTATTGCTTCATTGTGGAAGTTGCCTTTCCATAGGCTTTTGTATAATAATCTTCTAAGAGATCTTTCAATTTTAAATTGGTATTCCACATCAACCTAGCCGCCACATAGTAATTTAAATGATTAGGAATCACATGGGGAACAATCTGGGTCCATAGCCCTACACATCCTTTTTGTTTAAGATAAGGAATGTCCTCCGCAATAACTTTAGTCATAAGCTGAGAAGATATCTCTCTATCTCCATAATGTTCTGAAATTCTAAATTGTTTGGCAATTTTACTCCAACCCTCTATTGCTTTTCTTATTTTGTTTTTATATTCCTCATCTACCACATAAGACTGACTAATTTGGGATATAGCAATAATAATATTATCTTCCAGCTTTTCTACTGACTTCGGGGGAGTGAAATTATAGGTATAAGCCAAGATTCCCAAAAAGAGATTGGGATGTGTTTTTTTAACCTCCTTAGCAATAGCATTAGCAAAAGTCATGATTCTATCGCTTAATACAGGTCTATCTTCCCGCCATAGGTTGTCTCCTGGACCATAAAGTTCAGGATGATCTAAGGCTTTACAATTAGCACATTCACAAAATCCACCACCATCATTTGGGGATATAGACACGACAGCTTTAGAAGTCGGTTCATACATCTTTCTTATCTTTTCCACAAATAGTTTAACAACCTCAGGATTGCTTGTACATATCTGATTTCTTAAATCCATAGGATTCTTCCCTACCAGAGGTTTTCTTGAACCGCCAATTAAAGCATAATATTCTGGATGTTCTTTATAATACTTGTTCCCCTCCAGATAACATCCCCAGCTATGACCCCAGCCACCACGAAATCCCAACTCAAAACCATATCCTTGTCTGAGAGCCCGCATTTGCCACAAAGCCCAAGCTTTGGCTAATTTCGGAGATAGACGAACTCCACACCACCAGAAATTTCTACTGATAAAATCGGGTTTTTCTTTAATGTGGATTTCCCCAAGGCAAATATTCTTTTTTTTAGGAATAATTTCTCCGCTCTCTCCAGGCCAAAACCATCTGACTCCACAGTATTTTTCCAAAAATTCATACACCGCAAAGAGAGTTCCTTTATGAGAAGCTCCTACCGAAAATGGTATGGGATGGGAAAAGTCCACCTCTTTAGCTAAATCTTCTCCTAAAAGGAAAAGATTATTCCCTTTAGTTTTAATTATAAAACCTTCTGGATAAAGTTTATCTACTTCTTCTTCCAAACTCTTAGTATATTTACTTTTACCCACTAATATTAATTTATCTGAAGAAGAAAAGGAATAAGTATCCTTTTTAATAGGAAAGGTTCTGCTAACAATCTTTTTTAAATAATGCTGTAACTCCTCAGCAGCAAATTTCGCTATGGGAGAAACCTCTCTACCTATCACAATAGTATAATCTGTTTGACTATTTATCTCCATACTTTCTACAGGAAGTTCTAAAATAAACAATAATCCAATGCCAAAAAGAAAAAAGAAACAATTTTTCCAATAGAAATTAACTCCCTTTTTACCCGCCTTCCAAAAATCCAAAATCACTTTTTCCATCATTCTATCTCTCCTTTTTTCTTTTTTCAAATTTTTCTGGTTCTTTTTCATTTAATATGATTACATTTTCAAAACTCAATACCGCTCTTAATCTCTCCATAAATCCTCAGGGAAAATTTCTCTATTTTCTATCTTCCATTTTTCCCATCTTAATTATAGATGTTCTCATCTTTATTTTATGGAAGAGGATAGATATATGTTATCCCCGCTCTCATGGTGCTCCCATTCAGTCCATCTTTTGTTTTCCACTCTACATGACCACCTAAGTAACACCAGTTAGCACCGAGTATCTCTCCACCTGAAGTATGATTTGACCAACCACCGCTGGTACAAGCCATATCTCCAACCAAAATCCAAGTTGGAGGATCTTTTAATCTTTTCGGTGCATATGGCCAATATGCTGAAGATAACCCCCCTCCATAATAAATATATTCTCTTGGGTTAGGACCATAAGTTATCGTTTCATATCTCTTAATGGATGGACAATTAACTAAGGCCCAATTCCCAAGATAGTGCACTACAAATTGTTCAGGACCCCTTCTCCAATCATATGGAAAGTTGTGAGAAAAACGAGGAGCTGGCAGCCACCCATTACAATCATCAGCATACGTTATCATAGCCATCCCAATCTGGCGAAGATTATTCATACATACTGCCTGTCTTGCTTTTTCTCTTGCTTGCCTTAATGCTGGTAGCAACATTGCTGCAAGAATCGCTATGATCGCTATAACTACCAGCAACTCAATTAATGTGAAACCATGTAGTTTTAGAAATTTTCTCTTCATCCCTCACCTCCCTTTATATTTTTACAGGATTTTCTGATAACAACATCTGGCTGGATTATAACTTTTTCAACTTTCTTTTTCTCTTTTGTATGAAGGATTTTCAAAACAAGATATATCGCTTCTTTTCCTGCTTTAAAAAGATGGGTATCTACTGTAGTAAGAGGAGGATTTGACATTTCTGTTTCTGGAATATTATCATACCCAATCACTGAAATTTCATCCGGGACTTTTATATTTTTCTTCTGGCAGTATTCTAAAATCTGAAGAGCCCTTTTATCATTTGTGGCAAAAATTGCTGTCGGTGGATTTTTTAAAGAAAGAAGTTCTTCTATTTTTTCCTCAATTTCCTCTTTTTTTAAAGAAGTGGTTTCCTTTATTAAAGTCCAGTCAAGTTTAATATCACTATTCCTGAGAGCATTCTGGTATCCTTTAAATCTTGAAGTTAACCATGGATTTGTAATAAGTCCTGTAATAAACCCTATCCTTCTATGACCGAGAGAGATTAAATATTTCACTGCCTTATAACTTCCTCTCTTAAAATCAACATAAACTCCAGAAAAATCTTCTTTTACATCAGGAGTATGTAGAAGAATCGTAAGATTATTTTCTTTCCACTTTTCCAAATCTTCTTCCTTAAAATCACTCACTATAATAAAAATTTCCCCATATATATTATTCCAGAAAGATAAATCTGAGAAACTTTCAATTTCAACATCAGTTTCTTCTGCTCCTTTTTGCAGACCTTTAAAGATTTCAATAACTGGATATGGAGCAATTTTTGTTTCTCGTGATGGGGACTCATCCGGGAATATCAAATTTATTTTTACCGGTTCACTATTTTTTACAATAAAACTCCCTTTACCTTTTATTTTCTTTATCCAACCTTCCCTTTCAAGTTCATAAAAAACTCTTTTTGCTGTGATAGAACTTATTTTAAATTTATTGCATACCTCTTTAATTGAATAAAACCTGTCCCCATTTTTTAATTTTCTTTCTTTAATTTCTTCTTTAAGATTATTCTCAATTTCTTTCCAGAGAGAAATTTTCATTTTGCCTAGTATACCATATGAAAAATTTCTTGTCAAATTTTTTTGAAAAGTATACATTATAAAATTATTGTCAAAATTTTCTGTTGAGATTAAAATATAAAATAAGCCCCTGTAGCTCAGGAAGGATAGAGCAGCGGTTTCCTAAACCGCGTGTCGCCCGTTCAAGTCGGGCCAGGGGCACTTAATGAAAGAAATTAAAAAGAAATAACTATGGATATCTGGCGGATTATTATAAGCGGGAAGGAAAATCCTTCAATAAATATGGGGATTGATTTTGCTTTATGGAAATTTGTCTCTGAAAGAAAGTCCCCTCCTGTTTTAAGATTTTATCAGTGGATGCCTTCTTCTGTCTCAATTGGATATAACCAGAACCCAGAAAGTTTGATTAACATTGAGTTCTGTAAAAAAAATAATATCCATTGCGTCAAAAGACCAACAGGAGGAAGT
>JAGGVW010000124.1 GCA_021157805.1 bacterium | reverse complement strand
TATTCAGTGATTCTTGATAGTAGAGCGATTTTATATGGAGAAGATGCGAATGATTTAACTGATGAAATTATTAAGTTGTTGAATTCAAAAAAAATGAGGATAAGATGCGAATGACAGTAAAAGAAATAGCAGAGAAGGTTGGTGGAAAAGTAATAGGTGATGAGAATGTTGTTATTACCGGTGTTTCCGGGATAAAAGAAGCAAAGCCAGGAGACCTTACTTTTATTGCAACAAATAAGTATAAGAATCTTCTTAAAACAACAGGAGCTTCTGCTGTCCTTGTTTCTCCTGAAATAAACAATACAGGAAAAGCAGTTTTGATACAGGTAGAAAATCCGTCTCTTGCTTTTGCTAAAATTATGACTCTTGTAGGACCTGAACCTATAAAATTCAAACCAGGAATTCATCCAACAGCAATAATAGGGAAAAATGTTAAACTTGGGAAAAATGTATCTGTACAGGCATTTGCTGTAATTGAAGATTATGCTGAAATTGGTAATGATACGACTATAGGTGCCTGTGTTTATATTGGACATTATACTAAAGTAGGTAAAAATTGTCTTATATATCCACATGTGGTAATAAGAGAGAGAATAAAAATAGGGGATAGAGTAATTATTCATCCAGGAACAGTTATTGGTGGAGACGGATTTGGATTTGCTACAGTTAAAGGGGTTCATCATAAAATACCACAGATAGGAACTGTTGAAATTGGTAATGATGTTGAAATTGGTTCAAATGTGACGATAGATAGAGCAAGATTTGATAA
The DNA here is from genome assembly GCA_021157805.1 of bacterium. Next base: position 2,505 of record JAGGVW010000124.1, on the reverse strand, counting down.
AACGTATATAGGAAATGGTGTAAAAATTGATAATCTTGTTCAAATCGCTCATAATGTGAAAATAGGAGATAATACAATTATAGTAGCACAGGTTGGTATATCAGGAAGCACAGAAGTAGGGAAAAACGTAATTATAGCAGGTCAGGCAGGAATTATAGGACATATAACAATTGGAGATAATGTAATTATTGGAGGAAAAGCAGGAGTTACAAAACATATACCACCTAATACTCATGTTACTGGTTTCCCTGCAAGAGATAAATGGGAGGATATGAGATACCAGGTTTTTGTTAGAAAACAACCAGAATTAATGGAAAAGGTTAAAAAACTTGAAGAAAAAATAGAAAATATTAAAAAGATTTTAGAAGAACATTATGGAGAAGAAATATCAAAAAACGATTGAGAATACTGTTTCAATAGAAGGAGTGGGATTGCATACAGGAGAAAAAGTAAAACTTATTTTTAAGCCATCTGATGTATCAACAGGTATAATTTTTTTGAGGAAAGATATTGAGAATACAGAACCAGTTAAAGCGGATATAACAAATTTACTTGATACTTCAAAATATCCAAGAAGAACATCCATAGGAAATGAAAAAATCCAGATTCATACAATAGAGCATTTACTTTCCGCTCTTTATGCTCTTGGAATAGATAATATATTTATTGAGATTTATGGTTCTGAATGCCCCGGTCTTGATGGAAGTTCAAAGCCATTTGTTGATATTATAAAGGAAGCAGGTATAAAAGAACAGGATGAAGAAAAAGAAATTTATAAAATTAAAGAACCAATTTATATTTCAAGTAATGGTTCTCATATAATTGCACTCCCATCTGATAAATTCAAGATTTCATATACTCTTGATTATCCTTATACTTTTTTAAAATCACAATTTGCTTCATATGAAATTACTCCTGAGATTTATGAAAAAGAAATTTCTCCTGCGAGGACTTTCTGTCTTGAAGATGAAGTAGAGAGTTTGAGAGAAATAGGTCTGGGAAAAGGTTCAAATTACAATAATACCCTCGTTTTATCAGAAAATGGACCTCTCAATAATGAATTCAGATTTGAAGATGAGCCTGTAAGACATAAAATTGCTGACCTTATTGGGGATATTGCTTTACTTGGTTATCCTGTGCAGGCACATATAATTGGCATAAGAAGTGGTCATTCTGTGAATACAAAATTGATAAGGAAAATACGGGAAAAAGTGAAAAAAGAAAAAGGGGCTGCTGTTACTTCTCCTTTAATTTCAGAAAAAGTAAATACAGGAGAGGAACTTCAGATTGAGGACATTGAAAGAATTATTCCTCATCGTTTCCCTTTTCTACTTGTTGATAGAATTTTAAAGGTTGAAGAAAATAAAGCAATAGGGATAAAAAATGTCACTATAAATGAGTGGTTTTTCCAGGGACATTTTCCAGGCAAACCTGTAATGCCAGGTGTTCTAATTGTTGAAGCAATGGCTCAGGTTGGTGGTGTTTTAATGTTGAATAAGGAAGAAAATAGAGGGAAACTGGCATATTTTATGAGTATAGATAAAGTGAAGTTCAGGAAAGCAATAAGACCTGGAGACCAATTAATAATTGAAGTTGAAGTCGCAAAATTGAAAAGTAAAGTGGGACAAATTCAAGGTAAAACATATGTTAATGATAAAATAGCGGCTGAAGCACTTTTGATGTTTAGTGTGGTTGAACCATAAATGAAAAAAATCCATTCCACAGCAATAATATCTCCTGAAGTAATTATGGGAGAAAATGTTGAAATAGGTCCATATTCGGTTATTGAAGGGAATGTAAAAATAGGAGATAATTGTAAAATAGGACCACATGTTCATATATGCGGTTATACAGAAATAGGTGAAAATTGTAGAATTTTTAAAGGTGCTGTTGTTGGAAGTATTCCACAGGATTTAAAATATAAAGGGAAGAAAACACTTCTTAAAATTGGCAATAACAATATTATAAGAGAATTTGTGACGATTAATCCCGGGACATTTGAAGGAGAATATACAATAATTGGAAATAATAATTTACTGATGGCATATTCCCATATTGCTCATAACTGTATTATTGGTAATAATGTAATAATTGCTAATTCTGGGACACTTGCAGGACATGTTGTAGTTGATGACTATGCTATAATCGGTGGTATAGTTGGTATTCATCAATTTTGCAAAATCGGAAAACATTCAATAATTGGCGGGTGTTCAAAAGTTACAAAAGATATTGTTCCTTTTATTATGGCGAATGGTCAACCAGCAAAACCATATGGATTGAATAAAGTTGGATTAAAAAGAAGAAATTTCAGTAAAGATAAAATTGAATTACTGGAGAAAGCTTATAAGATTATATTCCGTTCAGGACTTAATGTTTCAGAAGCAATTTCAGAACTTGAGAAAATAAACAATTGTGAAGAAGTCAAAGAGGTTATAAATTTTATAAAGAACTCTGAAAGGGGTATTGCAAAGTGAAAGATAATGAGAAAATTGCTATATTTTTAAG
>JAGGVW010000146.1 GCA_021157805.1 bacterium | reverse complement strand
TAGTGGTAGAACCTAAAGCAGTAAAACCTGAAACCTTCACTGCATTTTTCCAGATATTATCCGATAAATCACCATCAATATTAGGGGCAGTGGCTACCTTTACACAAGGAATTTTAGGAACATAACTGATTCCACTTTTTCTCTTTTCTATTCCAGGTAATTTCCAGGGGTCAAATTTATTAGCAGTGGTTAATACTCTACCATCTATTCTCACTTCATCTATAAGGAAAGGAAAGTCTGATGTTTGTTTTCTTACTTTCCCAATTATTATCGGACCTTCAGGTGGAGTAGGATTATAAGGAGCATCTTCAGGAAATTTAAAAAACCTTCTTAAAATTCCATCTATATAGAATCTAATAGATTCTGAATCCCACTCTGCTAAAATATGATGCCATTTGTCTTTCTCCCAGGGGATTTTATCTAACCTGACATAGAAGTTATGACTTCTGCCATCATTAATACTCAACCATATCGTAGGCTGGCAAGGAGGATGGTTCTGATAATACCAGTATCTAAAACTCATCCCGATACCCCGCCATTGCCCACCCCTCATTTTCACATAGAATATAATTCTTGCTTCATCCTTACCCGGTTTAAAATCAATGTCAAACTTTGGCTTTATCCACATCTGGATGCTTCCTTGTCTCGTATCAATATTATTTCCACTTTCATAAGAAATTGAAGCAGTTTTTCCTCTTTTACTGGCTAAATCTAATGCTTCACCTATCTCTTTTGTTCCCGGTTTCTTTACTCCTTTTCCTCCTTTAGTTCTTTCTGTAAAGATGGTGATGACTGCTGCATTTGCACCAATAGGGGTTGATTCCCCAGCAGCAATGTCTGCGTTAAGGGATTTATCAAAAGAAGCATAAAAAAGTGTTTCTGCTTGAGCAGAGATAGTTAACAAAAAACCCAATATCACCACTGATTTTAAAATTTTCATTTTTTTCTTCCATAATATTTTAAAAGTTTTGTTTATGATAATGGAATAGTTTTCATAAAAATAATTCATTTTTAAATTTTACCCTTTAGCCATCTCCTTGTCAAGTCAACGCCATTCCTCAAGAATAAACTTGACCAAAAGGATGAAGAAAAAATATGCAATTATAAGAGAGAACGCAAAGATATATAAAAGGGGTATAAGAAATTAAAGACGCAGAGGCGGTTATCAAGAATTTTATGTCTGGCTGGGTTCCTTGATTTGTCTTTATGAAGTTATATTGATTTTAAATTTGGTAAGTTTGGCTATTATTTTTCTTTCTTCAATATAAGAAAACAGCCAATGATTAAAATACCTGCTGATACCATCTGCAACAGATTTAATTTTTCTTCAAGGAGAAAATAGCCAAATATTCCTGTAAATACTGGTATAGATAATTCTACCAGCCGGACGATAATTACTCCAAACTTCTTAATGCAAAAGAAAGAAAACCCCACTCCTATTATCAAGCCGTAAGCACCAGAAAAAAATAAAACTGTATTGGTGAAAATAGAAACTTCTTTAACTTTTGATACACATCCAAAAAAATAGCACAAAAAGAGAAAGATAATACACATAAATCCAGAAACAACCGTTCCAATACAGACAGGGTTTGAAGTAATAACCAGTTTTTTAATCAATAAATTAGCTATTGAATAAATAGTTGTAGCAATAAGTAAATAAATGATCCCCAAGGAATAAGTTAAATTAAGATTGCCTTTACTCAACATAAAACCAATTGTTCCGCAAATGACTAAAAAGCTACCGAGAATAAAATTTTTCTCTTTAATAACTTTCTTTTCATCCTGAAAAACTAAAACTGTCAAACCAAGAGTAAGGGGTATTCCCAGAACAAACATTAATCCCCCCATTATAGCTGAAGTGCGAGAAAGTCCTTCTATATAAAGAAACTGAGATAAAACACTGAGAATTGCTAAAAGACCTATCTTTCTTATTCGGTTTAAATCCAGAACGATTTCTCTTAATTCATCTCTAAAAAAGAAGATAGAAATCAACAATAGAGATAAAGAACCAGCAAAGAAGCGAAAGAAGTTCTGGGTAAAACTATCAAAATAGAAAGTTAAATATCGCTGAAATATTGGGATGAAAGAACCTCCTATTACATAAAAAACAAGAAAGAACTTTTTTCTATTTATCTCCATAACTTATATTTCGTTAAGTATTTGTTGGTTACTTTTCTATACCTCTTCTTATTTTATATCTTCTGAAGTAAACTTTCTAATGAATGAGATGAATTACGAAATAATAATATCAATTCCTGGCTTTAAAGAAATATATTTTTGGATTTTTCTCTCTTCTTTATATTGATGAGGAATTTCTAACCTTATTTTTGTTTCAAGAGAAGTTAAATTCTTAAGAGATAAAAATTTTATTCTTTTATTTTGCAGTTTCAAAGAGACAAGAATTCCTGGAGGTATTCTCAAATTTTTAAATTCTAAATTTTCCCAGGAGGAAGGAATTGAAGGAAGTATCTTTAATACATTATCTTGAAAACATGCAAGGATAGAAGTTAAAGCTAATACATATGTAGCATGACAGGTAATAAACCAATAACCAATAGAAAAACCGTCAGGTCTAATTTTCTCTGGAAAACCACCAAGACAACTGGTATATTGGGCTCCTCTTAAAAGGTGAAAGAATGCTTTTTTTCTTTCACTGAAATGAGAAAGAACATAAGATGCTTTAAATTCTGCCCACGGCCAGATAAGATTTTGGTATGGACCTGGATTTGTCAAACCCAGCTTTCCTTCACATCTTTTCAAAATTTCTTTTACTGCTTCTTTTGATATCACCTTTGGCTCAATAAAATAAAAGTAAAAGGTATTTGTTGTTATTCTTTTAGCCCCTCTGTATTCAAGTAATATACCTTTAGAATAATTTTTTTTTAAACTAAATCTTAACTTTCTTAAAACTCTCTGATATTCAGAACTTATCTTTTTATTTAAAATTTTACTCACTTCAATTAAAATCTCCAGTGCTTTAATAGATGTAAGGAGATGTGCAGTATCATTCTTTCTTAATATAGATTCATCAATTCCTTCCATTTCTTTTATTTCACCTGTCTTTTTCTCAATTACTTCGTCGCAAAGAAAATCTACTACATTTTTAATTAAATCCCAAAATTTCTTCAAAATGGTTTTATCGCCTGTGTAAAGAAACTGGTCCCATATCTCCATTACAATACAGGCATTATTAAACTTCTGGATACCTGGAGATTTTTCAGGAGAGATAAAATTAAGAGATTTACCTTCATAATTCATAAACCAGGGGAAGTAAAACCCTCTGCTTCCTATTTTTTGAGCATAATTTTTTGCCATTTCAGATGTTTTTTTATAACCCAAAATCAAGCATTCCGATTCTTTTATTCGATTTGAACTCAAAAGTGCTTTATGGACAAACATAAGATCTTGGGAAGCAACTACTCCACCACCCCAGAGAATAGGATAGTTTCCTATTGATATTAATCCAGTATAAGGATTCTGATGAGCTCTAATAAGGTAAAGGCTGGTATAATAAAGATACTCCAAATTTTTATCTGGTAAATTGAGATAAGATTGACTCTGATATTTCTCCCCTTCTTCCTTGTGGCTGTTTAAAATTCGCAAGTATTCACTTTTTTTAATCTTATCTATTCTTTCTCTTATTTCTCTTTTATAATCTTTTGCATCAATTTCATCCAGAACTAAGAGATATCTGGTGAAACAATCGCCTTCCTTAGGGTTAGTAATTATTAACTTCTTACCCTGATGAAATTTATCTATGCTAACTTTTTTATAATCGGTGTACATAACTGCTCTTCCTTTTATTTTACCTATTCTGTAATCACATATTATTTCTTTCTCCTTGAAATTTTTTAAAAACTTATAATAGGTTTTTACCGGTAAATGAATTATATTATTTGCGGTTGTATAAGGTGGGTGAAGATTGAAATTTATAGAAACCTTTCCTTCAGGAAGTTTAAGAATATGGTAATGTTCTACAAGAATTTGATTTGATGTAAGGAAGGTTTCAACTTTAATTTTAAAATCAGTCGCTTTTATAATTGTGATAAGAATGGCTTTTCTTGGATTAAAAGATTGAGAAAACTCCTCAACTTCATAAGATTCTCCACCTGTAGCAATTAGGGAATAAGTAGCCTGCAATATAGGGAAGAGGGGTTTTTCATAATCACGATGGGTTGCTTTATACCAAGCATATATTGCACCCTGGTGTTGCTCTCTGTGAAGATGTTCTGAAATACATCCCATTGAGCCAGAATAGTCAATTAAAACACAATCTACTCCATTTCCTAAGAGAAAAGGGAAATAAGGTTTTTCCTTATCCATCAATATCTCTTTTTTATTAAGCATGGTCAGCACTGTAAAACCGATAATGATTCTTTTTTAATAACTCAAGAAAACTTTCTGTATCTTTTATTTTTTTATTTTCTACTTCAATTTCTTTTAATACAACCCACATTTCTTCTCTTGAACCTTTCTTATATTTAACCTTTAATTTATTAAGCAGAGATATTATTTCGTAAAAATCCCAATAAAATCTTAATTTTTTATATCCAAGACCTTTTATAAAATTAATTATTCGTAAAATTATATATTCCAACATTTCTTCACCTTTTTCATTGTATCCCATCTCTCCAATCACAACTTCTTCTTTATTTCTTGGATTTACTCCTTCTTGAAAATAACCTACAATATTCTCTCTCTCTTTCAAAATCCAGAGTATCCTTTCCTTCTGCATCTCATGAGGACAAATCCATCTCAACCAATAATCTCGTTCCCTTTCAAAATGAGCACCTGATTTCTTATTAAAATAATTATATATTTTTTCTACTTCATTTAAATGTTTATATGGTTCAAATTTCTCAAGGTAGATGTTGGTATCTATAGAGTTTATCTCCTTAATTTCAATTTCTATAGTATTTATACTAAATGGAAGATAACCTCCTGCTTTACCATAAAATCTATAAAGTTCTGGAGCACAGAAAAGAACAGATACCTCCATTCCTTCCTCTTTCATTTTTTTTACTACTTCTTTAACCATCAAACTTCCAAGCCCTTTTCTTCTATATGCTGAATCAGTAACAACATGCCCTACAATTCCCACATTTAAACTTCTTCCACAAAGCCAAATCTTTCTTCTGCTGAAAGTTGCAGTTGAAACTATTTTCTCATTATCCAGATAAATTAATGTATCTTCAAATTTATAATAAGGGTCATATTTATCTTTCTCATGTCTTGGGTCTACTTTTTCAAGTTCTCTTGTCAAAAACGCTTTCCAATATGGAAACTTATCCCAGGTTAAAGATTTTAATTCTTTCATCCTCTCCTCCTTATTCTTTCCTATGCCTGAATAATTTTTTCCATTTATCCCAAGGGTAAATAAAAATCTTTTATAAACTTTCTTCGATAATCTTTTTTAATTCCTCTATGGTTTTTTTAAATATTTTCCTTCCATTTTCTACATTAGAATCTCTTGGGTCCTCTTCTTTTCTTACTGTAAAATCTTTGGTTGGTCTCCCTCGAAAAGTTAAATCATCCACAATTGCCCACTTTAAATTATAAAGAGGAGTTGATTTTGGTGGTAACTTTCTCAAATTTACACTTTCCGGATAATATACCATTAATGTTTCTGTTTCTTCTTTAGTAGCATGAGACCATTTATGATTAGGAAAATTTAACATCGGCATAATATGGATTATTTTTACCTTCTTCGTAAACTCAAATTCTTTTTTTAATCTGTCAATAACTGCAAGATGATTTTCTCCTCCATGTCCATTTACAATTACTATATTTTTAAATTTCCATTCATCAATCAAAAGACGTAAATAATCTCTTAAAACTAAAGCAAAAACTTCTTCTTTAAAATACAAACTTTTTAAAGAATTTCCAGGGAAATCCATCCCAACTATATATTCATCCTCTTTAAATCCTATATTTTTCAGCATATCTTCACTTCTTTCCCTCTCAGTTCCTATAAACAGAGTTGGCAAAACAATTCCCCCTATTTCCTTAGCAAGTTCAAGCGCAGCTATTTCTGCTCTCAAAGGGTCTACTCCCAAAGGAAGATGTGGTCCATGCCACTCTAAAGGACCCAGGGGTAAGTAAATTAATGAATTCTTTCTTCTCTCTTTTATAATCTCTTCAGGCCTTAAAAACTGAATACGTAATTCTCTTTCCATTATTCCTCCTCTTTTAATTCCTTTATATTTTCTTTTATTTTCTTAACTGCTTCAACAATCAAACTTAATTTTTCTTTAGAAGAAAGAAGAATATAATGAGGAATAGTAATTTGTTCTTCACAGATTTTTTCAGAATTGGGAAGATAGAGATTCTCGTAATTAGGAAGTATTTCCAGAATATCTTTTTGGTATACCTTGGATAAGAATTCTTTCTTAAAACAGGGATTTTTATAAAGAGGAATACCATATCCTTTCCCAACAGGGATACCTTCTGCTCGTAATGCTTGTAAAAACTTATCTCTTTCAAGCCCTGAAAATTCTTCTTTCTGATATCTTAAAACCATAAAGTAATAACCTCTCTGTGTAATTCTCTCATCCTTCTTTAAAGGTAAAAGACCTAATTTTTCTAACTCCTCTTTAAGGAATTCCCCATTTTTTTCTTTAATTATTATTTGGTCCGGTAAGCGATTGAGTTGAGAAAGCAAAAGAGCAGATTGAAATTCGCTCAATCTATAATTTGAAGATAAAATGTAATGGAGATAATCAGGTTCCCCTAAAACTCTACCAATATTATGAATTAATCTTGCCTGTTGATAAAGATCTTCATCATTTGTTATTACTGCTCCCCCTTCCCCAGAAGTTAAAGATTTACTCTCTTGAAAAGAGAAAGAACCAAAATTTCCAAAAGAACCTACTTTTTTCCCTTTCCATTCGGTTCCATGAGCATGGGCAGCGTCTTCTATCAGATAAAGATTATACTTTTTACATATCTCTTTTACTTTATCTATGTTGAAAGGATAACCTCCATAATGAACTCCAATAATTGCCTTCGTCTTCTCTGTTATTTTCTCTTCAATAGAAGAAGCATCTATCTGACAAGTATCTTTCTCAACATCTGCAAAAACTGGAATAGCTTGTAATTCACTCACTGCACTCAAAGTTGCAATAAAGGTGATTGCCGGAACTATTACCTCATCTCCAGGTTTTATCCCTAATGTCTTCATTATTAATTCCAGAGAAACTGTTCCATTACTTACAGCAATACAATATTTAGCATCATGAAATCCTGCCCATTCTTTTTCAAACTTTTCTGTCCAGGAACCTTTATAAATTCTGCACCATCTCCTTCCTTGTAAAACTTCTTTTAAAATTTTTTCATCAGAAGAATCAAAAACAGGCCATTCAAACCATTTAAATTTTTTACCTACAACAGGTTCTCCCCCATTAATTGCTAACTTTTTCATCTTTAAATTACTCCT
>JAGGVW010000279.1 GCA_021157805.1 bacterium | reverse complement strand
AAATAGAATAGATGTAAAAAAATGCATTTCCTATTTAACTGTTGAAAAAAGAGAAAAATTGACTGAAGAAGAAAAACAACTTTTAAAAAAGGGAAAATCTATTACAGGATGTGATACCTGTCAGGATGTCTGTCCATGGAATAAAAAAATTCCTGAAAAAAGTGATGAGGAGATTACCATTCCTGACGAATTTATAGAAAAAAATATTGAGTTTTATTTAAGAATGGGTAAGAATGAATACAAAGAATATTTTGGAAGAACTGTTCTTTCCAGAGTTCCTTATGATGTCTTTATTGATAATTTAAAAGTTTTTTTAAAGAAGGTATAATACCTGAAGAGATAAAAATGGAAAATATAGTTTTTGGTCCTGTTCCTTCAAGACGGCTTGGTCAAAGTTTAGGAGTAAATAATATTCCTCCTAAAATTTGTAGTTATTCCTGTGTTTACTGTCAGATAGGTAAAACAAAAAATTTTTCAATTGAAAGAAAACCGTTTTATAAAGTTGAGGAAATAGTAGAAAAAGTTGAGAAGACAATAGAAGAACTGAAAAAAAGAGGAGAAAGAATTGATTATATTACCTTTGTCCCTGATGGAGAACCCACTCTTGATTTAAATTTAGGAATTGAAATTGAAAAAATTAAAAAATTCGGGATAAAAATAGCAGTGATAACCAATTCTTCTTTAATCTGGAGAGAAGATGTAAGGGAAGAACTTATGAAAGGCAACTGGATAAGTTGTAAAGTTGATGCTTTAAGTGAAAATGTGTGGAAAAAAGTTAATCGTCCTTTCAGAGAACTAAATCTGGATAAAATAAAAGAAGGGATAAAAACTTTTTCAAAAAAATATAATGGGGAATTTGTAACAGAAACAATGCTGGTTAAGGGAATAAATGATGGTAAAAGTGAAATAGAAAAAATAGGTAATTTTTTGAAAGAGATTAAACCAGATATCTGTTATATTTCAATTCCTACAAGACCACCTGCTGAAAAATGGGTTGAAGTCCCTTCTTCTGAAAATATAAATATGGCATATCAAATATTCAAAAATAAGAACTTGAATATTGAAATTCTTACAGGTATAGGTGGTTACGATTTTGGATTTACTGGAAAAATTGAAAATGATATTTTAAGCACAACCTCTGTCCATCCTATGACAGAAGAACAGGTGAAAAAACTTCTTGAAAAATCAGAAGAGAAATGGGAAGTTGTTGAGACATTGATAAAAAAAGGTTATTTAAAAGAAGTTGAATTTGATGGAAGAAGGTATTTCTTAAGGAATTTTACAAAGAAGTAAGAAATGGAAAGAAGTGAAGCAATTAAAATATTAAATGAAAAAATAAAAAATAAAAATCTTATAAAACATTCCCTCGCTGTTGAAAATTGTATGAAAAAATTGGCTGAAAAATTTGGTCAGGATAGAGAAAAATGGGCAATAGCAGGACTTTTACATGACCTTGATTATGAAGAAACAAAAGATAATTTCAAGATGCACGGGAAAAGGACTGCTGAAATTTTAAAAGATAAATTACCTGAAGATGTTCTTGAAGCAATTGTTGCTCATCCAGGACATATAGAAAGAAAAACACTTCTTTCAAAAGCACTTTATTGTGTTGACCCTTTAACAGGACTGATTGTTGCTTCTGCCCTGATAACAAAAGAGAAAAAACTTTCCTCAATTGATACAGATTTTGTTCTCAGCAGATTTAAAGAAAAAAGATTTGCAGCAGGAGCAAACAGAGAACAGATAAAAAAATGTGAAGATATTGGACTTTCTCTTGATAACTTTATTTTCATCTGTCTTGAAGCAATGAAGGAAATATCAGATGACCTTGGCCTTTAAACTACTCTGCTTACCTCTGAACCATTTCAGTGAAGAAAGTAAAGAAAAAGAAGTGAAGAAATTGATAGATTTTATTTAAAATTATATAATGATTATTACTAAAATTTGTTTGATTTTTATATGGAAGAATTATTAAGACCAGAAGAGTTAACAGAATTTTTAAAGATTTATAAAGTTACTCAGTATCTCTTAATTAAAGAAGGCAAAATTTCTGCAATTGAAATTGGTAAACAATTAAGTAAAAAAAATATTTTTAAAAATTCATCTTGACAGAGAAAAATGAATAAATTGATAGCAGTAATAGATGATGAGCCTGATATTTTAGAACTTGTATCGTTGCACCTTACAAAGTCAGGTTTTAAGGTTAAAGAATTCCTAAATGCTGAAAGCTTCTTTAAATTCTTATCTTCTAAGATACCCGATCTTATAATTTTAGACCTTATGCTTCCGGATTTAGATGGTATTGAAGTTTGCAAATATTTGAAATCAAACCAGGAATTAAAATCCATCCCTATTATTATGCTTACTGCTCGTGTCTCTGAAACAGATAAAGTTTTAGGGTTAGAGTTAGGAGCAGATGATTATGTAACTAAACCTTTTTCTCCAAGAGAGTTAGTCGCAAGAGTAAAAGCAGTTTTAAGAAGAAAAACCCAGGATTCTGGCGAAAAGATTAAAATAGGTGACATTCTCTTGATAGATCTTAATAAATTCCAGGTCTTTGTGGAAAATGAAAAAATAGAATTAACTCCAACTGAATTCAGAATTTTAAAAATTTTAGCAACTAAAAAAGGATGGGTATTTACAAGAGACCAGATTTTAGACCATTTATGGGGGCATGATAAAGCAGTGTTAGATAGAACTATAGATGTCCATATTAAAAATTTAAGAGAAAAGTTAGGAAAAGCAAAAAAATTTATTAAAAATGTAAGAGGTATAGGTTACAAAATAGAAGAATGAAACGGTCCCTATTCTTTAAAATTTTTTTCAGCTTCTGTTTGATTATCTTATCGCTTTCAATTCTCGTATTTTTCTTTTCTTTTAGAACAATAAGATATCATTATATAGATACGCTAACTTTAGACCTTAAGAATTTGGCTTATGCTCTTAAACTTAAAGTATTACCCCTTATAGAAGAAAAAGATTTTAAAAAATTAGATTCCTTAGCGAAAGAAATAGGTAAAAACATAAAAACAAGGATTACAATTATTGCTCCTTCAGGAAAAGTTTTGGCAGATTCAGAAAAAGACCCTCGCCTTATGGAAAATCACAATGATAGGCCAGAGGTTAAGCAATCTAAAGAAAAAGGGGTTGGTAAATCTTTACGCTTTAGCACTACGGTAAAGGAAGAAATGCTATATGTGGCAATACCTATTAAATCAAAAGAAAAGTTTTTAGGTGTTTTAAGGGTGAGTTTGTTTTTAAAAGATATAAATAAACTCCTTAATAAACTAAAAATTAGAATCTTTGGGATAGTAATTTTTATAACTTTTCTTTCTCTATTAGGAGCTTTTTCTTTTTCAAAAAATTTATCTTATCCTTTAAAAAAACTGGCTTTAGCATCTAAGAAATTAGCCGATGGTGATTTTTCGGCAAGAGTAATTTTTAAAAGAGATGATGAGATAGGGGAACTGGCAGATAGTTTCAACAAAATGTGTGAAGAATTAAAGTATCTATTTGATAACTTAACTTTGGAACAGGAGGAGTTAAATAGTATTATTTCTTCTCTTGAAGAAGGACTTTTAGTTCTGGATAAAAATGGCAGGATTATTCTTTTTAACGAAAACTTTAAAAGATTTGTTCAAATAAATCCAGAAGGGAAATTCTGGTGGGAGGTTTTAAGAAATCCTAAGATACCTCAATTGATAGAGAAAGCAAAAGAAGAGAAAAGAATCTCTTCCCAGGAGTTGGAGTTAAACGAAAAAGTATTTTTAACCAGTTTTGTCTTTATGACTTCTAAAGAAGAGATGATAATTGTTTTGCATGATATTACTGAATTTAAAAAACTGGAGAAGATAAAGAAAGATTTTGTAATAAATGTTTCTCATGAATTAAGAACCCCACTTACTGCTATAAAAGGATATGTTGAAACTTTAGAAGAAGAAGTAAAAGGTAGTGCAAAACATTATTTAGAGATTATCAAAAAACATACAGAGCGGCTTATAAACATTGTTGGTGATTTGCTTTTACTTTCAGAATTGGAAGAGAAAGAATTATTTCAAATAAAGGAAAAAGTGGATTTAGAAGAGATAGTCAAAGATATATTCAAAATATTTACGCAAAAAGCAAAAGAGAAGAGTTTAGAATTAAATCTGGTATGTGAAGGAAGATGTGTTATTAAAGGAGACCCTTTTAAGTTGGAACAGATGTTTATAAATTTAATAGATAATGCTATTAAATATACAGAAAAAGGAGAAGTTAGTGTTTTGTTAAAACGGACTGATAAGAAAATAATTGTTAAAGTAGAAGATACAGGAATTGGAATACCAAAAGAGCATCTTGATAGAATATTTGAAAGATTTTATGTAGTTGATAAATCCCGCTCTAAAAAACTTGGGGGTACGGGATTGGGACTTTCTATTGTCAAACATATTGTCCTTTTACATAATGGGAAAATAGATGTAAAAAGCACACCCGGCAAAGGGACAGAATTCATAATTACTTTTCCTATCCATTCTTCTTAACCAAAAATTAACTTTTCCTTTATACTCTTTTAACATCCAGTTTGTATAAATAAAATGAGATGAAAAATGAAAAGTTATATCAGGATTATTTACCTTTAATTAAATCAATTGCTTCCAGATATAAAAAAGAAGGAATTTCTTTTGAGGATTTGGTCCAAGAAGGTTTTTTAGGACTTCTTGAGGCAGAAAAAAGATTTGATTCCTCTAAAAAGGTGAAATTTTCTACCTATGCATTTTACTGGATAAAGAAAAGGATTTTGGAAGCTGTCAGGAAAGAAAAAATTCAATCCCTGAATTCATTAGAATTAAAGGATGAGATCATAGCAAATCCCATTATAGAGAAAACTTATGAAAGTAAAGAGTTAGATATATTTCTTGATAAAAATCTTT
>JAGGVW010000274.1 GCA_021157805.1 bacterium | reverse complement strand
TTTCAGAAGTGCACAAGATGTCTCTTATAATTTCTTATTGTTCTTAAATTTTAGTAATTTTTTTATAGATTTTCCATAAAGAATCATTTTATTGTTAAAGTTTTGTTTTCTAACTATTTGAGATTTCAATAGATTAAATATTAATTTTTTGTCTAGCCAGAATTTTATTTCGCGATAATGAACATCGCTATCATTTCTCATTTCAATTTCTCCAAAAGTTCTACCTGAAATTTTAAAAACTACTTTTTGAGCATCAAATTCTCCTTTCCTTCTACCCTTAGAGTTATCTACTTCAAAACTTTCTGTTAAAATCTTAACAACTTCATATCCCCAAAAAACATGGAAAATATCTTCATTCTTTATAACTAAAAAATCCACTTCACCACTATTAAACATACTTTTATCAATAAATGCTGCAAGAATTCTTTTTTCTTTTAATTTTTCACAAAGTTGTCTCATTGGAATTTGTAATCTTTTTTTATAGAATTCTTTATTTTTCAAATAATCACTACGAGATTCTGGAAAGCTCTCAATACATTTCAAAAATAAATCTCCTATTCCATTCATACCTTTGAAAACAAAATCACTTTCAAATCTTGTTTTACCATAAAGAAAAATCTGCCATTTTTTCTCTCCACTCTTCACAGAGTACGCATTTCCCTCAGAATCTATTATATCTTTCTTAGCCTTAGGATCACTTTTATATTCCTTCCCAATTCCTAATGCATCAGCAAATTCTTTTGCATCTTCATGTCCTTTCCTTTTTACATAACTTGCTTTTTGGGAAGTCATTGCTTTTTTTCTCATATTTCTCTCTTTTTAATAATTAATAATTCCTTTGTTTTCTTTATATGATTTCTGTTTTCTCTTTTGCGGTTAACTCCTATTCTGGTTTCCCCTTGTCCCATTGTATAATGAATAGGTAATTCCACAATCTCACAATTTTTGTACCATCCTCTGATAGTTGGAGAATCATTATAAGATAATATAAAGCCCCCTTTATGATTTTGTAAAAGATCCCTCAATAATTCATGATTAAAATTATTATGGTGGATTGGGAAATTTCTTTGAGGGTATAATCCTTTAAAAAGAGTGCTGTCATTCCCTAAGTAATAAGGGGGGTCACAATATAGGAAATCATTTCTAAATTCAGGAAGCACTTCCTCGAATGAACGACATTCAATACTTATGTTTTTTACATTAAAATTTTTGACTCTTTCAATAATTCGGGAATATGTTTTTTCATTAGCATAGACACTTGACATCCATCCTAAAAAACCAGGACCATACGAAAGATTATGATTGAAGTAATAATAAGTAGCCAATTTCAAAGGAGATAATTTCTTTTTCCCTTTCCAATACTCTCTCAGTTTCAACTTTATTTTGCTGTAAGTTTCTCTATCTGGTTTTAGTTTTGATAATTCTTTGTATAGCTCATAAGGATTTTTAATCTGAACTTTCCAATAATTTACAAGTATATCAAATATATCGAAACCAATAACTTCAATTCCTAATTCTTTTGCAACAGCAATTTCAATAGAACCGCCCCCAAAAAATGGGGATATTAATCTTCTAATATTATCAGGGATTCTTTCTATTACATATCCAACTGCCCAACTTTTACCACCTGCATATCTTAAAGGAGAACCTAAATATCTTTTATATTTCTGCCCTTTCCCTTTTAATTTATCTAAAAATTGTTCTTTCTTGGATAGTTGGAGTAAATTAGACCATAAATACTGAACACTTCCTATCGTTTCTATTTTCATCTTTTTAATAAATTAACTCATCTTATAACTTTTGTCAAACGTATGTCCAAGTTAATGTTTGAAGTGTCTGGTTCCTGTAAAGACCATTGAAATTCCGAGTTTATTACAGGTATCAATTACTTCCTTATCTTTTATTGAACCACCTGGCTGGATTACTGCACTTATTTTTGCTTCTTTTACTGCATATTCAATACTGTCAGGAAATGGGAAGAAAGCATCGGAAGCCATAACAAGTGGTTTTACTTCTTCTTTAAAATTATCTTTCATT
Source organism: bacterium (assembly GCA_021157805.1). The sequence goes on along the minus strand of JAGGVW010000274.1, from coordinate 9,135 downwards.
TTCATAACAGCAACTCTTGTAGCATCATATCTTGACATCTGTCCTGCTCCAATTCCCAGTATTTGATTTTTCGTGCCAAGAACTATTGCATTTGATTTCACAAATTTACATACAGTCCATCCGAATTTAAGTGCAGCCACTTCTTCTTCTGTTGGTTTTTTCTCCGTCACAACTTCAAATTTTTCAATATCTTTCTCATCAGGTGTTTGAATTAAAAATCCATCATTTAAAGTTCTGAAATCATATTTATAGACCGGTTTTTCAGGTGATTTTATAATTCTTAAATTTTCCTTCTTTTTAAAAACACGGAGTGCTTCCATATCATAATCAGGGGCAATTATGACTTCAAAAAACCTTTCAATTATTTTTTCCGCTACTTTTTTACCAACTTTCCCGTTAAAACCAATTATTCCACCAAAAGCACTTAAAGGGTCTGTCTGTAATGCTTTTTCATAGGCAATAGGTAAATTTTTACCAGTAGCAACTCCACAGGGATTTGTATGTTTTGTAATAACACAGGCAGGGGAAGAAAACTGGTTTACAAGAAGATATGTGCTTTCCATATCAAGTAAGTTATTAAAAGAAAGTTCTTTTCCCTGATATTGCTTTCTTTCAAACTCCTTCTCAACAAATCTGTACCATGAAGCAAATTGATGTGGATTTTCTCCATATCTTAAGTCATTTACTTTTATCAAACGAATATCAATTTCATCAGGAAGTTGTTTTTTCTCAATCTTACTTTCAAAATATGAAGAAATTATGTAATCATATCTTGAGGTAAATTTAAAAACTTCTGCTGCACATTTGAAGGAAAAATCTTCACTTACCTTTCCATCATTTTTTTTCATCTCTTCAATTAAAAGAGGATAAAATCCTGGCTTTACAATCACAACTACATATTTATAATTTTTTGCTGCAGCCCTTATCATTGTTGGTCCTCCAATATCAATATTCTCAATTATCTCTTCATCACTTGCTCCTTTTTTCAGTGTCTGTTCAAAAGGATATAAATTGCATACAACAAGGTCTATGGGAAGGAGATTGTTCTCTTCCATTTCCTTTGTGTGTTTTTCATTATCTCTTATTGATAAAATTCCACCATAAATTTTAGGATGAAGTGTCTTCACTCTCCCATCAAGAATTTCTGGAAAGCCAGTAAATTCACTAACATCAACTACATTAATCCCATTTTCTCTAAGTAATTTTGCAGTTCCACCTGTTGATAAAATTTCAACACCGTTTTCAGTTAAAAATTTTGCCAGTTCAACAATTCCTTTTTTTTCAGAAACACTTAAAATCGCTCTTTTTATTTCAATCATTTTCTCCCTCCCATAAAGACCAGTTTTTAAATCCCTGATTTATTTTCTCACAAAACTTTTACCTTTTCAAGTAGTTTAGTAAATGGTTATGGAATAGTTACCACCCCAGCTTAACTGATTTTGAAAATTTAATTAAAATAGCCGATTATAAGGGAGCACTTTAGTATGCTGAAGAAAGTATCCCTGCTTTTATTTAGACCAGAAGGAATATAACTTTACTTTTCCTTCAAGATAAAATCTTATTTTCACTGGTTGATTTGGTAATTTCTTTTTCTTTTTCCAAAACACTTTTGCTGATAATCTATCATTTCTGATAGGGATACATAATTCTTTTTGATAACCTTTGATTGGTTTCCCATTTTTATCTATAAGTTCTACTTTGATATTCCCTCCAGTAGCATCAACATTTAAATAGAGAGAAGCACCTTTAAATGACAAAAGTTTTGTTTCTAAATAGCCAGAATTTTCCGTTTCTACAGAGACAAATCCATCTTTTCTTAATTTAGCAACTCCTATTGCTCTAATATATGGAGGGTTAACATTGTGTTTTGCATCTGTACCATCATAATAAAAATAGAGTTGTCCTTGATATTCTATAGGTGGACTTCCTGGAATGAAAACCATACCAGAGTCCCAACTACCTTTTTGTCCTAATGGAAAAAAAACTTTTTTATTCATTGCTCTTTCCCAAGTTCTACCATCTCTTGAAGAAATTAATTGCCAATCAATAGTTTGAGAATTAGTATGGAAAACTTCTAACAACCCAAGGTATTGACTACCATAATTAAAACCATACATTCCATAGAATTCTGTATCTGAAGGTTCATCTACCTGTCGGTCAACAACTATCCATGGTTTTTCCCAATGTATAAGATCCTTACTTTCTGATTGTCTTCTCATTCTCGCACATCTTTTAGTGCCCCATTTCCAGAAGCCAATATATTTCTTCCTTACTATATCATAACCAAAGTTAGTCCGGTCGGCAGCCATAGAGACAGGAACTAAAGGTTTTGGTTCCATTGGTTCCCAATGAATTCCATCAGGTGAAGTAAATCCAAAATGTCCTGGTGGATAAGGATAGTTTAGACCCATTTTTTTAATCTTCTCTTTTCTATAAGGCCAGGTCCCTTGAAATACAATTAATCTATATTTCTTAGATAAATTCTTTTCATCAGGAACTATAATCACTGAAAGGCTATCAAAGTGACTTCCCTGGTGTCTTAGAACTATGTTATTATCCTTAGAACCTTTAAATTCATAAATACCCAGGGAAGGTTTTTCCCAGTTAATTCCATCCTTTGAAAAGGCATAGCAGATAAAGGAACTATCTTTTAAACTATCTTTCAAACTAACACCTTTTTTAGGATGGCGTGATTCACTAATTTGCTCGGCTAAATACCACATCTTGAAAAGTTTTTCCTCTGGAATATACCAAACACTGGGAAAAGCACAGCGAGTTTCCCACTTACCTGATGGTTTTAAAACAGGAGGTCCATACCTTACTGGTTGATTAAGAACTTTTTTACATCCTACCATTTTTTCAATAAGAAAGTTATCTACAAAAAGTTCTGTCTTTTCTGTCACCAGATAATTCTCATTCCCAATACCTTGCTTTGAAATACAGAAGAAAAAAAGCAAAAAACTCACTCCAAGAAACTTAATAAATCCCATCATATTTCCCTCCTTTTTAATAAAAATTCAATTTCTTTTCCTTTTTTCCTATGTTATTTTCCTCATCTATGTTCATACTGGATATTCTTTTCTTTAATAGTTTTTAGTTGGACATAGTTAGAACTTTGCCAGAATAAACTTAGTAAATAACCTATTGCAAATGTTACTCCACACCCTACAACTATATACCACATCCAGGAAACATTGGTAAAAGTAGCAACAAAGAAAGTAGCAACTAATCCACATACTGCTCCTAAAATAACACCACAACTGGTTGCTCTTCTGGTTAAAATTCCCAGTAGAAATATACTTAGCAATGGACCTGTGAAGAAACTATTAATTTTGCCAATAATCTGAAAAATAGTTCCCATATGTCTTACAAATAGAGCTACAAAAGTTGCTACAAGTCCCCATGTAAGAGTCATACATCTGCTTACTTTCAGATAATGTTTTTCTGTTTTTCTTGAATTGTGGAAGAATCTCTTATAAAAATCCACGACAGAAACGGTTGTTAATGAATTTATACCTGAATCCACACTGGACATTGTAGCAGCAAAAATCCCTGCAATTACCAGGCCAGATAGACCCGATGGAAGAGCATGAACTATAAAATGAGGAAGTATCTGATCTGGAGAATGTAGAGAGGATAACATTTGAGGATGAAGATGGTAATAACCCACAAAACCTATTCCTATAAGATAAAGAAGAATAGTTATAGGGAGAGCGATAATTCCATCAAAAATTAATGCTTTCATACTCTCTTTTAAAGATTTTGTAGTAAAGCATCTTTGAACAATAACCTGGTCTGTCCCATATGAATTTAAGTTGAAAAGGGTATAGAAAAATAATACTGACCATACAGTTACTTCAATTGTAGGGTCAAATTTAAAGGTAAACATTTTTGTATGTCCTTCTACAGTAGCTATATGCCAAATTTCACCTATATTTCCGCCAAATGAACGGAGTAAAACAACTATGACAGCTAATATACCACCTACAAGAATTATAAATTGCATTACATCTGTCCATATTACTGCTTTCATTCCACCAAAAGTAGTATAAAGTGTTGCAAAAATGCCAATAATAAGAATGCAACTTACTAAATTTAATCCTGTAATTACTGATAAAGCTAAAGAAGGAACATAAATTGCAGTGGCTACCCACCCCCCGCGAACGCATATAAAGAAAAAACTTGTTATACTCCGTGTAGCAACATTAAACCTTTTTTCTAAATATTCATAAGTAGTGTAAATATTCAATTTGTAAAAAGTTCTGACGAAAACAAATGCTGCCAATATCACAATAAAAGGAAATAAAAATATACCCATCCCATACTGGAGGTCTTTTTGATAGGACCATGCTGGAGCACCCATATAGCTAATTGCACTTAAGTCAGTAGCAATAATTGAGAGACATACAGGAAGCCACCCCATTGACCTTCCAGCTAAAAAGAAATCCTTAATAGTCCTCTGTTCTTTGTAAAAAAAACTTCCTAAAACAGATACACCAATTAGATAAAAAAAGAGAACAATATAATCTATTGTAGTAAAACCTGTGTTCATCTTATTTTTTTCATTTTTATTACTACTGGTTGACCGGCAGGAATTTCTATTTTATTTACCTTAGATAAATTCCAGCTAAATGTTTTACTTTTAGAATTATAAAGGAGAATTTCCACCTGCCATTTTCCATCTAAATTAGGAAATTTAATTAATGCTTCTTGTTCTTTTTCACTCACATTTGCCATTATAAGTGCTATGTCATTTGGATTAAATTCCCAGAGAGAAACCATCACCGCAGGCAATTTAACTTCAACATTTTTAGAATGGTGCCCCCAGACAAAAGATAGTTTTTCAAAAGGAGATTTAGTTTTAGCCGAAAGAACTTCCGGAGGTCTTATTAATCTGCCACGATTAAGGTATTTATTTGCTTTTTCCCACAAACTTACATAGGGAGAAAGGGCAGAAATTAAATCCTTATAATTTTTCTGCTGGTATAAATAAGTGGGACAAAACCATCCTAATTGAACTCCTTGAACAAACATATCTGCTATCTTGGAACGAAAATTCTTCACATCTTTAAAATCATTTTTACCAAACCATCTACCCCAAAAATAAGCTCTGTCTCCATAAACACTTTGAGCAAAAGGAATAAAATCAGGTCCATAACTAACCCAAAGGAGAAAACCATCTATTACTCCTATAAAAGCATCAGTGAAGGATTCACTGGTTAAAAAATAATGGCGTTTAGCATCTTTCAATTTTTCTTCTATTTTCTTTACCATTTCCCTATAACCATTTGCCCAATAGTTCCCTCCACCTATTGGATGATGATGTTTCTCATTCAGACAGGGAATACAGCCAGTTGAAAACTGGTCAAGATAAACTCCATCAGATTCATACTCTTTCACAAGTTTTTCAACAATGCCAGCAATTTTTTCCTGCCAGAAAGTAGAGGAAGGACACATTGTAGCAGTAGGATGTTTCTTTTGACCTATAGGATTAATATCCAATTCGCCATTTATTTTCTTTACTACATTTTCTTTTACTTCAGGAGTAAAACTTTTCAGAGTAGTATCCCAGAGTCGCACATTAATGTAAGGATGAAAAAGAATGCCATTTTGATGCATTTTTTTTATCATCTCAGGAATAACTGGAACTGGAGGAAAGTATTCAGGATAATAAGTATCAAAAGGATTCGTATGCCAGGAGTACATATGAGTAATATAACTAACTCCAATGTCTTTTCTCAATTTTATAAGGTAGGAGATACCATGTGAAGGATTATTAATAACCCAGAGTGCATTATTTGAAAGTATCTCTCGTCCTGTCTTCCAATTCCCTGTTCTTTCTGCTCTTATCCATGGTTGATTTAAAGCCCAGTTCCTATATTTTTCTGCCACTGTATACCAATCACCTTTAAATGCTTCTATCAATATTGGATAGGGCTGATGATAATTTTTTATTTTACCCATATTTTCAGGATATTGAGTAAGTGAAAAAGAAAAATTACCTTCTTTTTTTTCATATCTAAACTGCTTTACTCGGCAGGAAGAATCTTCTGAACATAGATATAATCCACTTTTATCACCATAAATTGCTGCCAGCTGCATTGACCAGGAAGCTCCTGGATAAGGAAGTGAATCCCAGTATCCCATATGAGGAAAACTCTGGTAAGGGTTTTTTATTAAACGACCAGAAGTCCTGGGCCAGAAAGCATAATCATTTTCTTTTTTTATACTGAAAGGACCTAATTTATCCAGATAAGGAAATTTAACTTCCCAGATATACCATTTATTACTTTTTAATTCTGTATTTATTTGCCAGTAACTACCACTTCCTTTTTGTGCTTTATAACCTTCTACAACTACAATAGCATTTTCTTTTCCTTCAACAGGAATTTCCCAGATTAATCTCCAATTTTCTTTTGAAATTGAAAATCTGGATAAATTAAATTTAATGGTATCTTCAGGAGTAATAATCTTCTTTTCTCCCTGTGAAGAATTTAACTCTATCTGCCAGAATTTCAAAGTAGTGAAAAGTTTAGTGTCTGTATGTATATCATACGCTGAAATAATATTCCCTTTTTCAATATCCACTTCATATCTTATATTCCCTATATTAAATGATTTCATTTTATCCCCTTCCACTCGGTTTTTCTTTAAAAGCAAACTTTGAATCTCCTCTTGAGTTAAAGCCCTGTTGTAGATAAATACATTATCCACTCTCCCTTTTAAATAATATTCAGATGATAGATTACTACGAACCCCAATAAGAAAAGGCTTATCTAAAGGAAGATAAAAGTTATGAATTGTCTTTTGAGTAAGAAGTTCTCCATCAAAGTAAATTTTTGAATTCTTACCATCATAAGTAAAAAGATAGTTATGCCAACCTTTAGTAACTTTTTCTTTTAAGTTAGCAGCAATATTATACTCTGGCTTTTCTTCTTTATGACAAACGGCTACTGCTCCTGGGAACGATGAATGATTACTTTTGTAAAAATATATTATTACTCCATTTCCCCCTTTCTGACAGGAAAATAAAGTAGGCCATAACTCTTTGTGTATTTCTTCAGTTTCACCAGGTAAATATAAGTCCATAGAAAAAGTGTAACCATTGGAAAAATCAATTATTTTAACTGGAATCTCAATATAGGTAGTTCTTCCATCAAACTCCAGACAAAAATCTTTCCCCCTTTTTATCCACTGAGCATTCCCTTTAATAAACCCATTATTCCCATTCCCACTTTTATCAATCACTTTTTCAGAAGTTCTCTCTGCAAAATTATAATATAAGAATAATCCTTTTTCCTGACTCGATCCTTGTTGGTGAAAAAAGAAAATCCATAAAAATATAAAAATTACTATACCTCCCAGTTTTTTCATTTTATTCCCCTTTTTCCATCTTCTCAAAAAGTTATACTCTATTTTGCCTTATGGATTACAAAGAAATAAGTCCCGTTTGACTTTATTTCGTGTCATCCATTCTACATGACCATCACAGAATAAATAATTTGCTCCATTAGAATGAAGGTTGTAATAACAACGAGTAGTGAAAAAACTGCTTTCACTTTCCCAGTAAAAATTCCCGTTTCTTATCTCACAGAGAAGTACCATAGGTTTTCTAATCTGGCTATCTTTTCTTGTCATCTTTATACAATGATAATTAAAAATACCTCCTTTACTAAAAGTTATAACAGGATCCGAAGACCCACCCTTATCTGAGAGTCCAGTAAGAGGTGCATAAAAATCAACATAAGTGTTCCCACCAGAAGACCAGAAAGTAGGATTGAGGTATGGATCCCAAGTTTTTTCTAATCGAGTAGGACATCTCCATAGCCCGGCAGAAGGAAAAGGAGTAGGTGGAACATAATTTTGCAAGTAATAAGAAGCACCAGCAAATTTTCTGTTTTTATCTTGAGGTCCAACCTCACCAAAGTAATCCCCATAGCCCCGTCCTCCAGGTGGATAATATCCATCAAAGTCCTGAACATACTGTCTGTAACCCAATCCTAATTGCTTCAAGTTATTCATACAAACTGCCTGTCTTGCTTTTTCTCTTGCCTTAGAAAGGGCTGGTAACAGCATCGCTGCAAGAATCGCTATGATCGCTATTACTACCAGCAACTCAATTAATGTAAATCCATTCTTTTTAATATGCTTTTCCATCATTTTTTATCCCTCCTTTTTCAGTTTTATCTATATAAACAGAGGATGGTAGAAAAAGTGTCTACCAGTGCCTCTGAAAAAAATTTCTTTACCAAAAGAAAAATGAAAAGAACCCGAAAAATAATTAAATTCATTTCTTCTGCTTTTCTTCATCCTTTTCTTCCTTTTTTCTTTTTTCAATTAACTTAATAATATTGTTCATTACCCAGAGTATATGGTTTCTAATTGTTTCTTTTGCTTTATCAATATCCCCATCTGCAATTGCTTTAATAATTTTGGTATGTGTGTATGGATTAGGGTCATATTTTCTATAATTCTGGTTATTCATTCCTGCTTTAAAAACATCCCTGAAAAGATTTATCTTATCTATCAGTTTTTTTAAGTATTTATTCCCTGATAGTTCTATTAAAGCAGTATGAAAAAGATAATCTGCTTGCTCTCCTTCAATTCTGTCCATCCTTTTACGAGCATCTCTATACATCTTAACATATTCTTTTAGCTTCTTTATAAATTCAGGACTCACATTCTTTATTCCTTCTGTTATAGCAAATTCTTCCAGTGCACATCTTACAGTATATACCTCTCTTATATCCTTTACAGTAAACTTTCTGAATGTAATACCCTGTCGTCTTTTTGTCTTAATAATCCCTTCTTGCTCCAGATGTTTTAATACTTCTCTTACAGGAGTTCTGCTTACCTTAAAATATGACGCTATAGATTCTTCTGTTATTTTGTTTCCACCATCTCCACCGTTTTTCATTAAGTAACTTATTATTTTTTCTCTCAGTTTCTTTCTTTTAGTTTCCATTTTATTTATATTGCATACATAATTCTGTTTTGTATACATTGTACCATATAAAAAAATTCTTGTCAAGTCAACTTCGCCACTTTATTTGGAATCCCTTTTGTGATGCAGGATCTGGCTTTTTGAATTGTTCACTACATCTTAATTTTACCCTATTTTCTCTATCTTTTTAA
>JAGGVW010000209.1 GCA_021157805.1 bacterium | reverse complement strand
GGTTTTTTTATTCCACATAATTCAAGAATTGTTGCAGTGACATCAGGTGGTTGAACTAAAGCAGAAATTCTTTTATGTTTTATTCCCGGGATATATACAATAAGAGGAATATGTGAGATTTCTTCATATAAAGGACAATATCCAGATGCATTTTCTTTTTCATTTATTATTGACTTTCCCATAATGTTATGTTCACCATGAAGAAATCCATGGTCTGTAGTAAAAATAACAGCTGTATTGGAAAGCAACCCTAAATCTTCTATTTTTTCCAGAACTCTTCCAATCCATCTATCTACCATAGTAACTTCACCTGCATAATGAGCCCTTATATGTTTTATCTCTCTTTTTGTTAAGTAATCAGAATAACCATATACGGGATAGATTATCTCTTCTCCTCTATAATTTTTATCATACATATCAACATACCAGTGAGGGGGGTCCCATGGTTCATGAGGGTCAAAAGTGTCAATATAAAGAAAGAATTTTTTGTGTTTATAATTTTTTTCAAGCCATTTACATGCAGTATTCATTGTTTGAGCAACCCAGTAATCTTCTTCATATTTTCTTAAAGTTGCATTTTTAAGAATGTACTCCATTGTATATTCAGGACTTCTCAGTTTTTCTTTTTTTGCAGGATATTTAATATCTATTAAGTCAGTTACTAACCGGTCATTTTCCTGTCCTCTTATCCATATCCATCCTGTAAACCCTCTTTGATAGTTATAGCCATCTTTTAGAATATGGGGGGTATCAGCAATAAGCATACTTACATATTTTTTTTCTCCAAGAAATTCCGACAATACTACTTCATCCGAGGGTAAAGGAGCCCATTGGGAATATGTAAAAGTGTATCTTCCTGTTACTAAATCATGCCTGTTCGGGACTGTTGGGAAAGAAGCAATATAAGCATTGTCAAAAACACAACTGTATTTAGCAAATTTTTCAAGATGAGGAGTTGAAATCCACTCATTTCCATAAAATGAAAGATGGTCACGCCTGAAAGTATCAGAAACTATCAAAATCACATTCATTTTCCTCCCTCCTTTATAATCTTTACTATTTTTTCACCTATTTAATCACAGCAGGAAAATTAAGTCAAACCATAATTCACTTTATAACAAATTTTTATATACATAAAAATATCAATAAATGCAAAAAATATTATAGATAAGGAAAATTAATCTTCGGGATTTAAAACTTTTAAAGGACAGGGAATTTTGGCGATTTTTTTCATATCTGGAGGGATTTCTGCTATAAAAGTTTTCTTTTTATTATCTGATGGGTTTTTTATTATGAGTTTCCATGCATGAAGAGCACATCTTGAAATGAGTTCTGACTTAATTCCATATTTTTCATCTCCAATTATTGGATAACCAAGATAGGAAAGGGTAAGTCGTATTTGATGGGTTCTGCCTGTTATTGGTTTAACTTTAAGAACTGATAAATCATTATTTATATATTTTAAAAGATTTATTTCTGTCATTGCTTTTTTACCTTTCAGGAAATGAACTTTCATTTTTGTTGGATTTTCTTTATCTGGTAAAACTGTAAATTCAACTGTCTTTTTATCAGGAGTAAATTTTCCTTTGACAACTGCTATGTAAACTTTTTCAATCTGTCTGTTTTTAAATTGCTGAATGAGATACCAGTAAGCAAAATCTGTTTTTGCAAAAACAATTATACCTGATGTTTCTTTATCAAGACGATGGACAACCCCACTTCTTAAAGGAGAACCGATTTTTGAAAGATGAGTATGGTATAAAACATAGTTTAGAAGTGTCCCTGTTTTTGTATAATTTGTTGGATGAGTGATAATTCCTGCTGGTTTGTTTACAACAATAATATGTTGGTCTTCATAAATAATTTCTATATTCCCTTTTTCTAATTTTATTTCTTCTTTTCCTTCTATTTCAAATTTTAAAATAGAAATAATATCACCCTTTTTGAGGTTATATGATGGAGTAGTTTTTTTTGTGTTTACAAGTATTTTTCCTTCTTTTATAAGATGTTTTATCCGTTGTCTTGAAATTCCTAATGTTTCTTTCAAATATCTATCTATTCTTATTTTTTCTTCATGCTGATACTTTATTTCCATTTATAAATTCTTCTAATAATAAAGCACTTAAAGCAATACCTTTAAGTGCTTTTACAGTTTGAAACATATAAGAATTACTTTTAAACCAAACTATGCCATCTAAAACTGCTATCCCAATTATATTACCCTTTTTTATCTTTGCAACATTTAATGCGTCTCTAAATTGATTATTTTGAGACCCGCCATAATCAGTTAAAAACTTTGCTTCTCCAAGAATAAATTTATTTTCAATCTTTAGTAAAAAATCTATTCCCTTTTCTAAATGTATTTTTAATTCTTCAATGACAAATTTTTTTAACTTTTTATCCCCACCATTTAAAAAAGCAATTCCTTGATGTTTTTTAAATTCTTCCTTCTCTAAAAAAGGATAATCGAGGGTTTTTAGCCATCTTTTAAATCTCTGTCCAAGTTGACGAGAAGGAGATTTAGGTTTAGCTGATAATTCTAACACTTTTTCTATTCCTAAGGAAAAAATAATTTTACAAATCCTACTTACTGTTTCAGGATTTTTTGTTAATAATACTGGATATTTTCTTAAAGAAGCAATATATGGGTTATCAATTGGAAACTTTGGTAATTTTAATAAATTTTTCAATAATTCAATTTCGTTTTTCTCTTCGAACGCTTTAGAAATTTTGTACTTAATACTATCAGATATAACTCGTGTATTCCCAATTTCAACAGGATAAATTTTGTAAAGATGGTCTAAATAGCCTTTAGAGTTAGCCAATTCTATACTTTTTTTAATCCACTTGTTCATTTTAAAAAAGTGCTATTTGATTTTTACTTTTGCTTACCTCTAAGAGAATTTCCTTAATTCCCTCTATATTTTTCTGTTCTATTAAAATTTTTAATGTATTCTTTTGTTCTTCTGAAAATAAGTGAACAGGAAATGTTTCTATTAATTTTCTTACCTGTGTTAGTCCTAAGTATTTGCGCACATAATTTGAGTTAGAATATTTGAAAGTAGTCAAAAACTCACTATCAGTGGTATTTCTAAAATATTCAAGCATCAGATTAAAGTAATTTTTTAATAAAAATAAATCTTCTTCGGAAAGTTTAGGGGTTATAAAAATTTGAATAGGATGTGTTCTATATTTTTCCTTGGTAACAAGTATACCATCCACATTAAATATTTCTCTTATATTGTATATTCCAACTCTTCCATCCCAGCCACCTGTATCTAATGTTCTTACGAATAAAGGATTACTTTTTATTTTTTCATATAGTTTGTTATTAACCAAATAGGTATTAAATTTGAAATAACCATTTGAAAAATTATTAACATCTAAAAGTTTTACAGAATTTTTACCTTTATTTCTTTTAACTTCTTCTAATGTTAAATAAAATTTAATTTTCAAAGATGAAGGTGATTTAAAATAAGATACAAATTCATCAAACATCCCGCCTGCTCTATAAAAATTTTCTGGCGAAAGACAATATTCTTTTTCTACACTTGTAGTGTTAATTTTTAATGATTTAAAAACTATTGGCTTATTTGAAGGTTGACTGTTCCTTTCAAAAAAGCATATACACACATTGGTTCCCGTAAATTTGAAAATTCTTTTTTCGAAAATAATTGTTTTTTTTATGTTATAAAAGGGTAAGAAATCTTTTCTGATTTTGTTTGAAACAGAAAACCCAAATAAAAAGTTTGTAGGAATTATATAGATTAATTTTTCTAACCCATGCCTCAAATCGTTCATCATAGCAATTTGATATAAATCTTGATATCCTTCATTTTGACCTGTAAAATATTTAAGATTTCTTTCAGAATTTTTCACAATATACCCAATATAAAGATAAGGGGGATTTGTAATATGGTATGGAGGATATTTCAAAAACTTAAAGTTTGGATAATTTTGTAAAGTATCTCTTGTTTGAATATTTATTTTTGCTAATTTATAAGGAATACCATAATTTTTTGCATTTTTAATTGATTTTTCAACCATTTCTTTCTGAATATCAAAAAGATAAATATGTTTCTCAAAAAAATCTATTCTCTTATTTATAGGTATTAATTCTAACATTGGTAGAATTAAATTGCCCTCTCCACAAAATAAATCAACCCAACTATATTTATAAAGAATATCTTTAATTTCAGGAAGGATAAATTTTTTAAAAATATCTATTGAGGTAAGATGAACTCCATATTCTCTTCTTTTTTTGAAAGGAGAGTATTCTGTTGTCCCTATATCCTTTATATACCCACTTTCCCCTTTTTGACTATTTAAAAGTTCTTCTTTCTCAATTTTATACTTCATTATATTTTGCAGGACCGTTCTCCACAAAATTACTTCTTTTTTCTGGCAAGTTCTTTTATTAGTTCAATGGCTATTACATTTCTTTGTATCTGATTTGTTCCTTCGTATATCTGTGTTATTTTTGCATCTCTAAACATTTTCTCAACAGGATAGTCCTTCATATATCCATACCCACCGAATATTTGGATTGCATCTGTTGTAACTTTCATAGCAACATCAGAAGCAAAAAGTTTACACATCGCTGCCTCTTTTGAGTAATTTTTTGCTCCTGAATCAATTGTTTTTGCTGTCTGGTAAATCAATAATCTTGCTGCCTCTATTTGAGTTGCCATATCCGCAAGCATATGTTGAATTGCCTGGAATGAACTTATAGGTTGTCCGAATTGTTTTCTCTGATGGGAATATTCAAGGGCTGCTTCATAGGCACCTTCAGCAATTCCAAGTGCCTGTGCCGCTACCCCTGGTCTGCTTGTATCAAAGTTTTTAATTGTTATTAAAAATCCCATCCCTTCCCTTCCAAGAACATTTTCTTTTGGAACTTTACAGTTTGTAAAAATAAGTTCTCTTGTTGCAGACGCACGTATTCCAAGTTTTTTCTCTTTTTTCCCGAATTCAAAACCATCCCATCCTTTTTCTAAAATAAAAGCAGTTGAACCTCTTGCTCCTTTTGTTTTATCAGTTGATGCGATTACTACATATATTTCTGCCTCTCCACCATTTGTTATCCATTGTTTTGTTCCATTTAGAATATAGTAATCTCCTTCTTTTTTTGCAGTTGTGTTCAATGTTGTTATATCACTTCCTGCTTCTGGTTCAGTTACTGCAAAGGCAGCAAGTTTTTCTCCTTTTGCAATTGGGGGCAGATATTTTTTCTTCTGTTCTTCATTTCCAAAAAGGACTATTGGAAAAGTTCCAAGAGCAGTTCCTGCATAAGATAGAGCAAT
>JAGGVW010000280.1 GCA_021157805.1 bacterium | reverse complement strand
TTAAGTATGGAAAGTAGCGAAGAAGAAATAAAAAAAGTTAAAGAAAAAGTTAATAAGGCAGGACTTGAAATAGCAAGTTTACTTGCTGGTGGTTTCTGGCAATTTCCATTAACAAGTGATAATCAACAAAAAAGAGAAATGGGAGAAAAACTTCTTCTGAAAAGTATTGAAGTATGTAAATATCTTGAAACAGATGCAGTTCTTGTTGTTCCTGGAGTTGTAGGACCTTTGGGTTCAGGAGATGAAAGAGTAAGATATGACATTGCTTATAAAAGAAGTCAGGAATCAATAAAAAAAGCAGTTGAACTGGCAGAAAAAAGTAAGGTCTATATTTGTGTGGAAAATGTCTGGAATAAATTTCTTTTAAGTCCACTTGAGATGAAAAATTTTGTTGATGAAATTGGTTCTGAGTATGTTGGAGTTTACTTTGATGTCGGAAATATTTTGATAATAGGATATCCAGAGGACTGGATAAGAATTCTAGGGAAAAGGATAAAAAGAATCCATCTTAAAGATTTCAAGTCGAGTGTTGGAAATATAGGTGGTTTCTGTGATTTATTAGAAGGGGATGTTAACTGGCCAGAGGTTATTAAAGCATTAAAAGAAGTTGGATATGATAGTTATTTAACGGCTGAATTTGGTCCTTATAAGTACTTCCCTGAGACAATAATTTATAATCTTTCCCTTGCAATTGATAAAATACTGGGGAGGGGATAATTTTGACCCCAAAGGAAAGAATTTATAATGTTCTTTTTGGAGAGATTCCTGATAGAGTTCCTGTCTCTCTTTACAAAATAAACCCTTTTGATGAAAATTCTTTCTGGGCAAAACATAAAAGTTTTCATAACCTTCTTGAAAAAGCAAAAAATTTGCAGGATACATTTTTCTTCTATAAACCAAAAACAGGTTTTTTCTTCTCCGCACCTGAATCAGTGGAAATTAAAGTAGAAGAATATCAGGACTCCCCTACCTCCAAATCAATAAAAATAACTGTTAATACAGAATTAGGGCCTCTTATCAGAATTGCGAGAACATCAAATATGAGTATGCACCAGTGGGTTCAGAAACCATGGATTGAGAGAGAAAAAGATATTCATAAATTTTTATCTTTACCTTATTCACCTTATAGACCTGACTTAAGTGATTTTTATAAATTACAGGGAGAAGTTGGAGATAAAGGAGTTATTGTTATTGCACTTCCTGACCCTCTTGGAGTTGTTGGATTTCTTTTTGCTCCAGGTGATTTTGCAAAATTTGCTCTTGACTTTCCACATTTAATTCAAAAATTGCTTGATAAAATTTATGAAAGATTGGTTAATCTCTACACCTATATTTCAAGAAACGTGGAAAGTGTAATAATAAGAATAAGAGGATCTGAATATGCAACTCCCCCTACTCTCCCCCAAGAATATTTTAACATTAAGAAAGCATTTTCTGATTTTGTTTTAAAGTATGATTCGCGTCTAATTGAAATTCTTAAAAGAGGAAATAGAAATTATATATGTTATCACTGGCATGACCATATAGATGATTTAATACCTTATGTTTTAAAACTGGGAATAGACATAATTGAGCCAATCTCAAATACAATTGAAAACCAGAATTTTATACTTAAAATTAGAAAAATTGTTGGGGATAAAGTTGTAATTATGGGGGGAATAGATGCAACTGATATGGAATTCAGAACACCAGAAGAGATTGACCAGATGGTAAAAGAAGCAATAATTCAGGGAGCAAGGAGAGGAAAATTTATTTTAATTCCATCAGATATTCCTGAATCAGCCCCCTTAACTCCTGAACTTGAAAGAAATTATATAACATTTCTGGAAGCAGGTATAAAATACGGAAGATACCCAATAGGAAGATAGAACCCGGTTCTATAACCGGGTTCTAAAGAGAAGTGAATAAGCGTTTTTATAAAGTATCATTTCTTCAATTTTTTCAGGCAATTTTAATCTTTTTAATCTCTCAAGAGTTTCTCCCTGGTCTGCCCAGGGAGAGTCAGTTCCAAAGAGTATATACTGATGAGGATGTTTCAAAATAATCCTTTTTGCTCTTTCTTCTGGTAAAAACTGAAGTGAAAAAGATATTTCCATATGAATTTCTCTACCAACAATAAACTTTTCTACTTCATCCCACATTTCCCAGCTTCCCAGATGTGTTGTAATAAATTTAAGTTCAGGAAATGTCTTTTTTATTTTGATTATTTTTTCAGGGTCTGCTTTTTTTATTCTCTCAAAAGCAAAGTCATAACCAGTGTGAGAAACAAGAATTAAACCTGAACTTTCTACTTTTTCATAAATATTAAACATTTTCTTTTCATCCAGATTGAAATTTTGATAATAAGGATGTATTTTTATCCCTTTAAAACCCTTCTCTTTAATTTCATCTATTCTCTTTTCCCATTCTTCATCATCAGGATGAAATGAGGGAAATGGAATTATTCTTTCACTTTTTATTTCTTCTGACCATTTCAATATTGAGGAGTACTGTGATGGTTTTGTAGCAATTGAACAAACAACACTTTTATCAATCCCATTTTTATCCATAGAATTAATCAAACTTTTCAATTTCCCATCAAGTTTCGCTTTTATACCTCCCTGTTTTTCAAGGAGTGGTATTGCTTTTTCTGCTACATTATCAGGAAAAGCATGAGTATGGAAATCAATTACCTTTACCATTTTTTAAAAATTTTTAAAATTTCATTCGCAATTATTGTATGACCTGTTTGATTTGGATGAACTGGCTCTGGAGCAAATACTTCAGGTTCTCTATGTTTAAGATGAGTTTGAAAAATACTGTGAAGTTTTATCAGTTCTGTTTCATATTTCTTGCTCATTTCTTCAACAACTTCAATATAGTTCTCCAGTTCTTTTAAAACAATCCCTCTGAAATTATCGGTTTTATCCGTTGTAATATAAAATGGTTCCATCAATATTATTTTACAATCAAGTTTTTCAATGGTTCTCTTTAAAATACTATCATATCTTTTTCTGAAATTTTCAGGTGTATACTCCTCCCACAGTTCTACTTTTCTTAAAACTCTATGA
>JAGGVW010000226.1 GCA_021157805.1 bacterium | reverse complement strand
TATCTCCTTTATTAAAAGTTATCTTTATTTTACCTGTTTTTATCCCGAGGTCATCATGAATAATAACCAAATCTTCGGGTTTTACTTTAAATGTATCTAAAACCTTCCTTACTGCAATTCCACTTTCGTTAATATATACTCTTGGTTTTACTAAAATTGCTTCATTTCCATCAACTTCGGCACAGAAAGAAATAAAATATCTATATTTTTTCTCTTTGGAACTTTCTACTTTTCTCAAAAAATTGTCAATGACCATAAAACCAGCATTATGTCTTGTATCTTTACATTCTGTTCCTGGATTACCAAGTCCAACAAAAATTCTCACTTTTCTTCTTTTTCTTTTCTTCTTTCTTCTGCTTTTTCCTCTGTTATAACTTCTGGTTCTTCTTTCACTTCTTCCTCTTCCTCTTCTTCTACTTCAACTACTTTTGGAGCAAGTATTGATACAACAACTTTCTCTTCATCCTCAAGTATTTTAATTTTTTCATCCGTCTTTATATCTTTCACGAGAAGTGTCTCTCCTATATCAAGAGAAGAAATATCAACTTTAATGAAATCGGGAACATCCTTTGGTAAGCATTCAATCGTAACCTCTCTCATTTCTTCATCAAGTATTCCACCTTTTTCTATACCTGGGGCTTCTCCTGTAAAGTGCAAAGGGACTGTTAAAGTTATTGGTTTATCCATCCTTACCTGATAGAAATCAAGATGTAAAATTCTTTCTTTTACAGGGTCAACCTGAACTTCTTTAAGGACAACTTTTACCTTTTCTTTTTTTCCATTTTTTTCAATTAAAAGGTCCCCCATAACATTATGAGATTCAAGATGTCTTATAATTCTTTCTGTCCCTTTTCTTTTTAACTTAAGAAGCAATGGTTCTATCCCGTATCCGTAAAGAATAGCAGGAATATAATCATTCTGTCTCAATTTCCTTGTTATTTTTTTTCCCTTTCCTTCTCTTATTTCAGCAGTAAATTCAATTTTTTCCATATTACCTCCCATAAAAAAGTGGGCGCGGGTGGATTCGAACCACCAACCCCCGCGTTATCAGCACGGTGCTCTGCCCTTGAGCTACGCGCCCTCCTCTTTAATTATTCTTTTTTATCTTTATTAAGATATTTTTCAAGATATCCTTTCACTATATCCTTACTTCCAAGAGCAAAAGCAAGGGCTGCTCCAAAACAGAATGCGCTTAAAACAATTATAAAGACATTCCCTATGAAATTTGGAGCAATCCCGATCTGCTGTAAAGCAATTACAATACCAAAAGCCGCTATTGAAATATGGGTTATTTTACCAAGAACAGATGCTTTTTCAATTCCCATATTTCCTGCTGATGTTCTTACTATACCGCTGAAAAAGTTTCCAAGAAAGAGTGAAAAAATAAAAATTAAAAGCCCGAGTATAAACCTGGGTATAAAACCAAGCAAAGAATTAATAACAGTGTCAGGAATTGTAATTCCAGCAAAATTCACTGAAATAAAAATAACCACAAGCATCAGAAGCCAGTAAATGCCAATCCCCAGGAGTTCAGAAATTTCTCTGGATACATTCCCTTTTTCAAGTAATTTTTTTAATCCTGAGTCCTCACCAAATTTGTCTATTTTAATTACCTTGAAAAATTTTATAATCAAAAGTCGCAAAAACCTCGCAATTAACCATCCAATTAAAAAAATTACTACAGCCCCCAGAACTTTTGAAAGTCCCACCCAGAATTTTTGAGCAAGTTCCACAGTCGGCGTCCATATATTCTCTTTACCCATAAATACCTCCTTTTTTTGTATTTTACCTTTTTTCCACAAGAAAATCAAAGCTTTTCAAGGTAAGTATAAACTCTTTTTTCTGAAAATGGAGTAAAGGGTCTGCCTCCTGACTTGTAAAATTTTGTGAAAAACTCAAGATACTGGAGTCGGCTTGTATGAACATAACCACCAAGTAAATTTATTGCAAGGTTTCCAAAATGTCCAATAAGAAAGATAACAGCAGCAATTGGGATACCAATAAATGGAATACCTTTTGCCATAAATACAATTTGATTTACAACAAGTGCAAGAACTGCAGTTGTAAGACCAAGACCAAAAAGTCGGCTATAACTTAAAACATCTCCAAGTAAATTGCTTGCAACAATTGTATAAATACTGTAAAATGCCCAGAATGCTTTCATCATAAGCCCTTTCTGTGAAATTGAATTTATTACCATAATTGTAAGAAAACATAAAACTATTAGAAAAACAGGGATATAGAAAACCACTCCTGTTTTTATACCACGGAAGAAAAGAAGAGCAACAACTCCTATTAAAATCTGTATTAAAAGAGTGGAAATTGCAATAAGTATATCTGAAAAAGTTGAATATTTGATTGAATTATAAAGATTTAAGATAAGACCCCATATAATCTGAATATATCCTAAAACTAAAGCCCATGCAAGGAAAACAAAAGCACTGTTTCCACCTTTTAAAGGATTTAAAATTATAAAAGAGTTGAAAAACTTTGTGACTGGAGAACTCTCAGAAAATCTGAAAATTATATCTCCAAACCATCCCCCTGTTATTGTTCCCATTATTAGAGTTCCTACTCCACAATATAAAAGAAGTTTCAAAAATTTATAAAGAGTTGGATAAAGTTTAAATTTTCTCATAAGAATTAAAGAAAGGAAAATAAGTAAAATTCCATAACCAGCATCAGTCAGACAGAATCCAAAAGAAATGGCAAAAAATAAAGAAAGAGGTGAAGTAGGGTCTAAATTCTTATAAACAGGCCTTCCGTAGAGGTCTGTAACAACTTCAAAGGGTTTTATTAAAGGATGATTTTCTAAAGATATAGGAACATTTTCATTTTCTTCTGGTTCAGAAAAATGTAAAAATCCTTCAGGGATATTTTCTTTTACAAAATTGTTCAATCTCTCAATATCTTTTTCTTTAATCCATCCACAAAAACCCTTTATGAATTTTGAAGTACCAAGTTTTTCTTTTGTTTTAAAATAGTCAAGAAGAGAAAGATAATAGTCATAGACAACAAAAATTTCTCTTTTTATCTTTTCAATTTCTTTAAGTTTTTTCTCATAATTTGATATTTTCTGTTGATTTTTCTTTTTTGTCTTCAGAAGTTTATTTATTATTTTTACAGGATAACCCTTCCACCTTTTAACTTCAACAATTTTTCCACCGTTTTCTTTTATCTTCTGAATTATATTTTCTCTTTCTTCTCTGGGAAATATAATCAGATAAAATGTTTCTTTTTTGTCTTTGTAAACTTTTTCAAAAAAAACATTATCAATTTTTAGTGGAAACTCTTTTTTGACTGTAAAAAGAAAGAAAGAAAATTTTTTCAAAGAAAATAGAGTTGAAAAGTCAATTTGGATATTTTTAATAGGATTGAGCTGGTTTATTATAGCATCTATTTTTTTATCAATTGTTTTTCTTCTTTCAATTTCATCATTCAATTCCTTAAATTTTTTATAATTTTCCTCAATTGAAAAAGTAGATATAACTTTTTGCTCCTGTTTCTCTGTTAAAAGAATTTTCCCACCGAATTCTTTTCCTTCAACTTTCTTGACAATTCCTTTTAAAAAATCAAGTTGACTTATTTTTTCTTCAATAGAAGTGAATGTGCTCTTGAAATTTTCAAAACCATACTCTTTTTTCAATCCCTCTATTTCAACAATCTCTTCTTTTTGAAGTTTCTTAAGGAGTTTTTCCTCATCTCCTGTAAAAAAC
>JAGGVW010000090.1 GCA_021157805.1 bacterium | reverse complement strand
CTTCTTACTTCCACAAGAAAGATCGTTCAGGAAATCTTTAAATCTAAAGTTCCTGTAATTGGCTATGTTTATCCATCAGGTGCTCAATGTGCTTCAGCAGGAACTTTCATTGCTCTTTCCTGTGATATTCTTGCTATGGCTCCTGCAACGAATATAGGAGCGGCTCATCCAGTAACCCTTATGAGTGGTGGAGAAAAAGATAAGACAATGGAAGAAAAAATAGTAAATGATACTGTTAGTTTTATTAAAAGTATTGCAAGGTATAAAGGAAGAAATGAAAAATGGGCTGAAAAAGCAGTCAGGGAAAGTATATCTTCAACAGAAGAAGAAGCACTGAAAAATAAAGTTATAGACCTTGTGGCGAAAGATATAGAACAACTTCTCAAAAAAATTGACGGGAAAAAAATAAAAAAAGGCAAAAAGGAAATTACCCTTCATACAAAGAATGTTGTTTTTACTTCTACAAAAGTTTCTTTTAAAGATAATGTTCTTAAGACAATTTCAAATCCAAATATTGCCTATATTCTTTTGATTATAGGTATGTGGGGAATAATACTTGAGTTTTCCCATCCTGGTTTTGGTATCCCGGGGATTGCAGGAACAATATGTTTAATTCTTGGATTTTTTGCTTTACACACACTCCCGATAAATATGGCAGGACTTCTTTTACTCCTTTTGAGTTTTGTCCTCTTTGGTATTGAAGCAACAACTCCAACATTTGGTTTGTTTTTTATATCAGGTATAATTGCATTTCTTATTGGCTCCTTTATGCTTATAAGACCAATTTCAGAAGTAAGGATTGCTCCATCTTTAATTCTTTCTGCTGCTTTTTCATCTGGCTTTTTTATATGGGCAATATTACTTTTTGCTCTTAAAACAAGAAGAAAAAAAGTTACCACTGGTATTGAAGGGATTATTGGAGAAAAAGGGAAAGTAAAGATAGAACTTAATCCAGAAGGTATGGTTTTTGTGCGTGGTGAATACTGGAAAGCAATATGTAAGGATAAAAATGAGGTTATAAAGAAAGATGAAGAAATAAAGGTTGTTGGTAATGATGGTCTTAAATTGATTGTTGAAAAAGTAAATGGAGAAAAAGAAAGTTAAAATGGGAGAAAATATTTTTGCAGATGAGGCGTGGAGAATTTTCAGGATAATGGCTGAATTTGTGGATGGATTTGAAGAACTCGGAAATGTAAAAAATGCTGTAACTGTCTGGGGTTCAGCAAGAGTTAAGGAAGGAGATGAATGGTATGATAAGGCAGTTGAAGTTGGAAAATTACTTGTGGAGAATGGATATACTGTAATAACAGGTGGTGGACCAGGAATAATGGAAGCAGCAAATAAAGGAGCAACTCTTGCAGGTGGAAATTCAATAGGACTGAATATAGAACTACCTCATGAACAGAAACCAAATCCATATATAAAGACACTGATTTCTTTCAGATACTTTTTTACAAGAAAGGTTATGTTTGTGAAATATGCAAAAGGTTTCATAATTTTTCCAGGTGGGTTTGGCACACTGGATGAATTTACAGAAGCAATAACATTAATTCAGACAGAAAGAATACATAAATTCCCGGTAATCCTTTTTGATAGAAATTACTGGTCTGGATTAATAAAGTGGATGAAAGAAAACCAACTTAAAAGGTGCTATATTTCTTCAGATGACCTTTTAATTTTTTCAACTGTTGATGAGCCAGAAGAAGCAATCCAGCAAATCCAGAACTTCTATAAATATTAACGAGGTCGGATCTCGTGGAGGACGGTCCTCCACAGAATTAGTCAAGTCCAATCGCTTTTCTCAACACTAGAATTACATCAGATATATCAACAGTTCCATCATTATTCATATCAGCAAGAGTAATGTTAACAGGGTCAAGTCCAATTGCCATCCTCAAACACAAAATTACATCTGAAATATCAATACTTTTATCTTTGTTAATATCTCCTTTTTGATAAAAAATACCTAACCCTGATGGGTCAATAATAACTCCATTGGCAATTCCATCACAATCTCCTTCTCCGCCATCAACAAGAGTTATTTCAATTTCTGTATAACCTGTATCTTGATTGTATATTAGTATTGCATTCTGATATTTAACCCATCCACTGACAGGGTCAAATTTATACCAGTACTCATTATGCCAATCACCCTGAATATAAAAATGGACAACAGTAGTATCTCCATAAGTCAGATTATCAATTCTTGTTGCAAAAAGACCAAATGGAAGTTCAGATGGTTTACCCTCATTAGGAAGTATATCAGGATTTATTGATTTTACCATCCCTATTTTTCCTTTATTACATTTCAAACCAACAGTTTCTCCATTGATTGTTTTTATCCCTGTATCAACCTGATAATTATCTTGAAGTTGAGCAAGTTGTGTTTCAGAGGGTATTTGGTCAGAAAGTTCTGGGTCAGTTGGAGGAGATGAAAAAGCACAGAAATCACTCCATTCAGACCAGCAGTATCCATAAAGGTCTCTGTATTTAATTCTCCATTTGTATTCTTTACAAAATTTTAAAGTTCCCCAGGGAATTTTTAAACTTATAAAACTATTTTCAGGGCATTTCTGTAAATCTTCAATCTCCATTTCCCTTCTAAAAATAGGTGTGTCTGTTTCTGATTGTGATGACAAGAAAATTTCCCAAATAGAACCTGTTTGTGTATCTGTTATATCAAGGTCTGAAAATGGGGAGGAATTTAATGTAGGCATAAGTGTATCTATTTCTCCTACAGGTGAATAACAAACAGGTTTTTCAGGTGGGATATTTAAATTTATTTCAATCCCGGAAACAGATGAATATACAGAAACAGGGTTTTCAACTGCCCCAAAGGGTTCATTTTCATCATAAACTCCATTTCCATTGACATCCATAAATGCATCAATCCACCAGTATCCTGCCTGAATATCGGTGAAAACAAAAGGAGAGGGTGAAGAATAAGGAGAGATTGAAATTGAATAGGATGGAGGAGAAGAAAGAGAAGTTTTTAAATTTATATAAACAGTTCCTGATTGTGAACCCTGATAATTTATATTTCCTGAAATATTAAAACCTGTAAGATGAACTGTAACAGAAATATTATGGAAGTTTGCTGAAAAAAGAAAAGAAATAAAAAACATAAAAATAAAAATTTTATTTTTCATTTCTCTTTTCTTACCCTAAAGAAAATTGTTTTCCTACCATAGTTAAGAAAAAATACTTTCTCAAATTTTCCATATGATGCTTTATTCTTTAAAATCAGTTTAATAGGGATTTCTTTCTTGCTGTTTGGTGGAATAGAAATTTCTTTTTCAAAGTTTAAAAAGCAGTTCTCAGGGAAATTTTTGTATCCGGAACTTATATATCTTCTTATTTCTTTTATTTCTTCAATCGGCTGAATTTTTACTTTTACTTCTTTTTCAGAAATGTTGTAAATTTTAATTTTTTTTACATCTTCTTTTTTGAAAACAATCTTTGAAGGAACAACTACAATTTCACCATAAGGTTTTGTGAGTATTTCTTCTTTCTCTTTTGTTTCAATTCTCATTCTTATATAAAGCCCAAGTGATACTCCATATTCTGATTTACCAACAATTCCGATATAACAACACCAGTGTTGATTATAATATTTTTCTTCTCCAGGTATTTTCAGAAAAACATTAATATATCCTTTCCCATTACCCTCTATTTTAATTTCTCTTCTGTCAAAACTTACCCATTCAGTATTTGGAATTTCTGTATATCCTTTCATAATTTTTCCAACAGCATATGACTTATAACATCCAATAGTAAATACATTTTCTTTCTCATCATCATTATAAACCGTTATTTTTACATTTGCTACTTCCCCAAGGTTATAAAATTCTCCCGGTATAACATCCTGTAAGGTAATCTCAGCAGGAGAAACTTTTAATCCCTTTGCTCCACTTTTAATAATACTACACAATACAAACCCTATAATCCCAACAACAATTTTTCTCATTCTTTTTTATTCACTTCAATAACTACTTTTTTAATGTTTTGTTGCTGTTAGTATTATTGTAAAATTCTGAGAGATACCCCCGCCTTTTGTATCAGATGTTGGGCTATTGTACTTTAATTTAAATTTTGTTGAACTACCTAATGCAAGGTTAGAAATAAGTTCAGTATCAGATTTTGAAATAGTTATATCATAGGATGAATAAGGAGAAACATCGGCAGAGAGAGTAAATGTATCCTCTCCTGGTGTTGTTCCAAGAATCCACCCACCTGCACCATCTGTTGCTTTTATGTTTATATCCTCTGCTACGTTTCCATCATTTGAAACAGTAAATTCAGATGATTCATAACTCTGCCCGAGAGAAATAGCACCAATATCCCAAGATGTTGGTGTAAGAGAAATAGAGATTATTTCTTGAAGAGAGACACTTACTGTTATTGTTGCTGTATCTGCTCCAAAAGAAGTTGAGGAAAAAATAAATGAACATCCCAGAAAGATAAGTATAGCATAAAATCTTTTCATTTTTTTCACCTCCTCTCATTGTGATTTTGTTGCAGTTATTATTATATTTACTGTATCTTTCGTTTTGCCATTACTTATGGATGTTGGTGAAGTAAATTGAATTCCAAAATTAAAATTTCCAGAAGGAGAAACTTCTGTTTTTAAAACTTGTGAAGTGCTTATATCTGTCCATTCAGTTAAGTTGCCTCCTTTCGCTTTTAAGGAAAAAATATCAGTTCCAGGATTTTCTCCAATCATCCAGTTTGTTCCATTTGAACCAATTATAGTGAAATCTTCATTAACATTTCCATTATTTGAAACAGTAAAATAATCAGTGGAAGTTTGAACCGTTTCTCCATAAGAAAGATTTGTAAAGTTAACTGTAGTCGGGTTTACATTTAAAGATATAATTTCTCCTGCATCAACAAAATACTCAACTTTTATATCATCTATAAACCAACCAGGATATATTGTGCTTATTGTATCATCTTCTGTATACATATGGAATCTTATTCTTATTACATTTCCAATATAAGGAGAGAGATCAATAACTTCTTCTCTTAAATATCCTCCTGTTCCTGCTGTGTGGTCTTGTCCCCATATTGGTGTCCAGTTAATTCCATCAGTTGTAATTTCAATTTCTCCATAATCAAACCATTGTCCATCTCCACAGGAAAGAAGATGCCAGAATTGTAAGCGTGCAGAAGGAACTGAAGTCAGGTCAATTTCAGGAGAAGTTAGATAAGCATCAACAGGAATAGGGTCTACTGATGTTCCCACTCCTGGATAATAGGAAAATATCCATGAACTTGTTTCATCATCATACTCCTCATTACAATAATGCCAGCAGTGACTCCCACTATGAGAAAAATGTTCTGTTATATACCAAGTATGGGATGGAATTTCACTTGCCTGGTATGAGACAATCCATCCTATATTTCCTGATTCCATATCATCTCCAAAAATTACAACGGCAACTTTTGTTGTAAAATCGTAATAAAGAGAACTATTATCATCTATTGCTGTATTTCCTGCCTTATCAGTTGAAACAATTTTGAAATAATACTTTGTCCCTTCTATTAAATTTGAAAGTGTTATTGAGTGGGAAGTTGTATATATTTCTTCTTTTACTGAATTTGAAGGAGGAATTGATGTCCCATAAATAACTTCACTATTTGCCTCTTCATCTGTTGTCCAGGTGATTGTTGCGGTATCATTTGTTATATTTGAAACACTAACATTTGATATAACAGGAGGAATATAATCAGCAGTAGCAGTTGCTCTTTTTTCGACTGTCTGGCCGTCTCCATTATCAACATCTGTATATATAGCTTCTAATGTATCAAGATGGGATGCTTCAAGAGTTCCATTTTCAACTACTGGAGAAGAAGATGAAAGAGTAATATTTCCTATGAAAACACCTGTATTTGTTGATGTTTCTGTAAGAATTATTGTTTCAGAATCACCTGAAGTAGTTGTTATTGTAATTGTAGTTGTATCAATCAAATTGTGGTCTATATTCAAATCCATATCCATAAGTGTTAATCTGATATTATCTCCTTCCTTATATTTGGTTTTGTCAAAAAATACTCTTGCATCCCTGCTTACAGAACCACCTATTGATGTTTCCGGGTCCCCAAAGAGGTTTAACTCAAAATATGTCCATCTGTATCCTCCTGTTGTATCTTGTATTAAAGCACCATAGTTGTCTTCTTTTGAATCCTGAAGTGCTCTACCAAGATTTTTAATATTCTCGTTAAAAATGGCATCCCAGAATTCTTCATCAAATTGCTGAGAAACGCTTGCTTCAATATCCCCTGGTTCAAACCATCCATATCTTGAATTCATAACAACAGCAAAAGCACCATAAGCAGACCTTACAAAGTTTTCTCCAACACATTCATCTGTATATCCTGGCAATCCACCCTGGTCAAAAGCACCTGCATAACATCCCTGTGAATATATAAAACATTTTTTTTCATTCATAAGGTCCCCTGGGTCCCCGGAAATATCATAAAATTCCCAGTCGGCTATCCACATAACCATCCAATAGTCAGAATGTCCTATGTGATTTATAAGATGAACGCCGTTGTTAATTTCTTCAATTATAAACTGTCCATTTCCGTTGAAATTTCCAAGTTTATCATATCTTTTTGTTATCTGGTAATCATCGGGGAAATAACTTTCTATCACATCTTTGTAATCACCACCCCAGGTTTCAGGATTATCCCATAATTTTTCACCAACAAAAAGAATTTTTTTAAGATAAGGGTCAGAGAAACTGTTTTCGTAATTTATTGTTTTGTTTACAAAATTTTCCACTTCCTCCTGTGTTTCAACAGGTGCTCTTCCAACATAAACTTCTGCAAGGAAATCAACATTATCGTTTTCTTCTCCATAAATTCCATCACCGTCTGCATCCCAGTTTCCATCAAGACATCCATAATACATATCACAGGGAATTCCATTGTCAGTATTTTCTTCACAACTACCATAGACACCTCTTTTAGGGATGATTTCAGTATCTCCTCCAAGTAAGACATAATCAATTCCCCAGTTAGTATAGGCATCTTTTATGAAATTTCTTATCTGTTCCTGCCTATCAATGCCTGGATAATTTGCATATATATCATCTGTTGTTACTATCCTTGCTCTTAAACCTCTCTTAATTTTATGGTCAATTAATGGCTGGAAGTAAGAAGCAAGTGTTGAATTTGTTATTATAATGTAATCATAAGGTCCAATGTCTCCTAAAACGCTTGAGAGAGATTGTTTTGTAAAGGTTGTATAGGTCTTAAATACTTCTGGATTTTCAACCTTTTCTTTAATTAGTTGAAAATCCTTTGAAAGACCTCTCACGAGATTTTTCTCTTTTGATTTTTTCTTCTCAGAACTTTTGAAAGTTATGTAAAGAGTTAAATTTCTATAATAGAAAATCTGTTTTTTTGAAGGCAGAAACTTGTATGGATAGAGATTTAAAGGTAATATTTTAAATCCTCTCATTTTTACAATTTCCCCTTTCCTATAAAATTTTTCAGGATATTCCTTTTCACTCTCATAAATTTTTTTATCAGGTGGAGTAAAATAAAACTTCACTTTTTTAGCCATTGATATTGGTATTTGTTTCTGTCCTGGAATTAAAATATGTTTCCCTTTCAATTTATTCTTCTTACCAGGAACTACTTTTATGTTTGAAACTTCCTCGCCGTATGGAATAAGAATAAATACTGTTTTAAAAGGTATTGAAGGATAACCAATGGGAGCATAATTTTTGAAATTTTTTATTTTTAATTTATCATAATTCCCTATTTTCTTTATCTCTGGTAGGGGGAATGAATATTTTAATATAATTGTTTCCCCTTTTAAAAAGAAAATAAGGGAAAAAAAACATAATAATATTTTTTTCATCTTTTTTAAATTTTAATTCAATCTTTCCAAAAAATCAATAGATTGTACAAATAATTGACGAGGGAAGTTATTTTAAGTATAATTAATAAAATTTAATGG
>JAGGVW010000220.1 GCA_021157805.1 bacterium | reverse complement strand
ACATTGGATCTATAACTAAATCTCCTTCTTTTGTATATCTTTGCAGTAAATTCCATATGATAAATGCAGGGGTAACACCCCTAAAGTTATTATCTCCATGAGGTCTGTCTCCATAATTTTGAGATGGGAAATCCCATAAAGTTGTCGTCTCCAGTTTTGGCTGATTATTTTTCATTATTTAATAACTTTTTTAAATCTTCTATAAAATGTTCAAATAATTTAACTTTCTCGCTTTCTTCAATCTTCTCCTCCGTTAATACATAACTCCCATCCAAATCTATTTCCACAATGGCTCTTCCTTTCTTTGAAGGTTTTTTGTAAGTAAGCGTTCCATCTTCATCTGGCGTAATGAAATAAACTTTAATATGTTTTGTTGCTTCATCCCCTAAAAGTTTTAGTTTCCAATATCCTGTCTGAGCAATTCGTTCTCTTAAAGTAACCTTGCTTGAAATAACGGCTAAAACCTTATAGGTTTTTGGACAATAAATAATAATATCAACATCTGGTAAGTGTAATCCGAATTCTCCATAATCAATTGCTAAGTTTCTCTTTACCTGATTTAGTCCTATTGGTAAATTTCTTGTTCTTTCAAGTTTATTACCACTAACAACTTTCAATCCAAGTTTTTCAACTTCTTTAGAGATGATAAATTGAACCAACTTTTCCAGATTTTTACCTTTAAATGCGCGCCAACTTTGCTCGTGGTCTCCATTAGGAGTTGGGTGTTTTAACCAATCTTGTCTATGAATTTCCTTTGCTTCTTTCAATAACTCTGAGATATGTTTATATGTTTCATCTCCGTATTTTTTTTGTTTTTCAAAATATAATTTTTTCAAATCTTCAAAATCCATATTCATTACTCCTTTAATCCAATCACAATATATTCAACTGGATATGCTTCTGAATTTGCATTGTCATTATTTGCAAATCTTCCAGTTTTTTCATCCCTTTTTTGTGGAAGTATTTTTGAAGGAATTTCTCTTTTTATAATTCTATCAAGTTTAAAACCTGAATACTGTAAACTCTCTGCAAAAACCTCTGCATTTAATATATCCACACCTTTTAATCTTGTATTACCAATAACATAACAGCATCTACCGCCATATTTTAAAATTCTATAACTCTCATCAAATACTCCTTCCATATCAATAAAAAACGCTTCTATCTCCTTTGCCATCTTATAATTTTTTTCAGTCATTTTATTGACAATATCTATTGCAATCTTACTTCGTAATTTTTTATTTTCATATCTTTTGTAAGATGTGCCAATAAACTTTTTTTTATATTCCGTTAAATCATCAGTCAAATCCAGCCAGATAGTAGATAACTGGTGTAAATCCGCATATTCGTAGCTTGTAACATAAGGACTTGAAGTTACAATTAAATCTACATTCTCATCAGGGACAAACTGATGTCTGGCATCACCAATTTCAATATTCAAATATCTGTTAATGTTATTTCTAACTTCTTCAGGAACTACTTCATAAAAAGCATTATTCCCTTTTTGCATTTTTATTAAATGTTTCCTTAAAGCATCTGAAGGTTTTACAGTTCTCTTTTTCAAATCTCTTGTTGGTTTTATACTTCCCTGAAGCCACATAGAACAATTTTTTAAAATATGGCTAAAGGCAACTAAGAAAAAATCCCTAATAGTTTCATCATCTTCTTCGTAAATTACTTTTAATATTTTACCAAGTTCAATTTTATTATCTTCAGTAAACCAATAATTAATTCTTTCAATGTGTTTTTCTGGAATTAGAGGTTCAATATTATCATCGTGAAATAATATTTTTTGATTATCCTCTAAACATTTTATTTTTGTTAAAAAATGTTTTATTTTCTCATCAAGATATTCAGGTTTTATAGGTGTTGATTTCACCTTAGTTATTAAGTATGCTATTTTGTTAATATCTGTTCCACTTGCTTTAAATCCTTTAGATATTGCAGTAACAATTGTAGTACCACAACCGTAAAAGGGGTCATTTATATGAGCATTTTCATCTGTTATGTATTCATCTATTAACTTTTCCACTAATTGGGGAATAAACTTGGCTGGATAGCGGTGATATCCATGTGTCCATTTACTCGTTTCAGAAGGTTTACATTCTATAAAAGACCACTCACTATCTACTTTTTTTGTTTTAAACAGATACAAAATTTCTTCAGGTCTTATTATATATTTCTTTGTCTTATTCTGAATTGTTTTCATATACTTATAGTGATTCTATTTTTTATTAATTATAACAACTCATAAATAATGTATAGTGAAAAAAACGAAAAGTCAAATAATTTTTTAATTACTTAAGTGCTTTTTAAGTAAGACAGCCGTTTTGATAAGAGATATACCTTTTGAAGAAGCATATTCCAGAAACTTCTTTCCTTTTTTTTCATCAACACTTTTTATAGCATCAACAACAATATAAACATTTTTATTTCTTTCAAGAAGTCCTTCAACACATTCTTTTACACAGTATTCAGTAGCAACTCCATAAACAACAAAAATTTCTTTTCCAATTTCTTCTATTGCTCTTTCAAAATTAGGGTTTGAGAAAACAGAAAGTTTGTCTTTTTCAAAAATAAATTGTCTATACTTTGTAAAATCAATTTTTATAGTTCTATCA
The DNA here is from genome assembly GCA_021157805.1 of bacterium. Next base: position 344 of record JAGGVW010000220.1, on the reverse strand, counting down.
AATGGAATAAAAAGTGATTCTTTTATTTTTGTCTCATTTATTTTTTTCTGTCCTTCTGTTCCCTTTATACAGTGAGGTGGAAATTGTTTAAATTCCGGGTCATCCTGCGTATGGGAATCAACCGATGAAAAAATAGGGATATTGTTCCTGTAAGCAAATTCAGTTAATTTTTTTAAATTTTCTATTATATTTTCTGCGCCAGGAACATAAAGTTTTCCTTCTTTAAACATAAAATCATTCTGTGTATCAATGTCAATGAACAATACTTTATTTTTATCCATTCTTTTCTTCCAGTTTCTCAAGATTCCTTTTCAAATTATCTGAAAATTCAACAGGATATTTTT
>JAGGVW010000240.1 GCA_021157805.1 bacterium | reverse complement strand
GAGATGGATTTAAAATTCATCCAGGTTTAACTATTCTTGATATTGCTCAAAGAAATAACATAAAAATAAATGCTGAATGTGGTGGAAAGGGGACCTGTGGGAAATGTGTGGTTAGAATTGAAAAAGGAATAGAAAATCTCTCCCCTTTAAATAATATTGAAAAGAAATTCAAACTCTCAAATAATGAACGTCTTTCCTGTCAGGCAAGAATAATTAAAGATAAGGGGGATATTGTTGTTTATATAAAAAGTTTTGGTGAATATGAAATTTTAAAATTCGGTATGGAAAGGGAAGTTCCTATTTGTCCTCTTTTTTACAGAAAAAATGGAAAAATTTATAGAGGAGAAAAAGAAATTGATACCGATAGAGAGAAAATATATGGACTTGCAATAGATGTAGGGACAACTACTGTTGTTTTTGACCTTGTGGATTTAGAAAATGGTAATGTTATAGCAACTATTGCCAAAACTAATCCTCAAATTTCTTTTGGTAATGATGTTATATCAAGAATTGAATATGTATCTGTGGATAAAGTTCAGAAGAGATATCTTTCAGAAGATGAAAAGAAAGAAAGAATAAAGAAATTACAGAGAGTGGTTATAGATATGATAAATAATTCAATTGAAGAAATATCTGAAAAATATGGAGAAAACTTCAAAGAAAATATTTATTATGTGGTGGTAGCAGGGAACTCCACTATGAGAAATTTGTTTTTTGGGATTGATGTATCTTCTCTTGGTGTAAGTCCTTATGAACCAGTCAATAAAGGGCCAATAACAGTAAAACCAGAAGAAGTTGGGCTGGAAATAAATAATAAAGGAGAAGTTTATGGAATTCCCCTTATTGGTGGACATATTGGAGCAGATATTGTATCTGATATTCTTGCTTCAGGTCTTTATCAAAGTGAAAAAATATGTATGATTGTTGATATTGGAACAAATGGAGAAGTTGTTGTTGGAAACAAAGAAAAAATAATTTCTGCTTCTGCTGCAGCAGGTGGTGCTTTTGAAGGAGCAAATATTTCCTGTGGTGTTGGAGCAATTGAAGGAGCGATTAAAAAAATAGAAATAGTTGATGGAAGAGTTGTTTATTCTACAATAGGAAATAAATTCCCAATAGGGATATGTGGTTCAGGACTTATTGATTTACTTGCTGAACTTTTAAGACATAATATTATGAGTAAAAACGCAAAAATAAAAGAGGACTTCTATATAACAGGAGAAATAAAAATTACCCAGAAAGACATATATCAACTTATAACTTCAAAAGCAGCAATAAAAACGGCTGAACAGATTCTTATGAAAAATTACCCAATAAATGAAAATGAACTTGAAAAAGTATTTTTGTCAGGTGGTTTTGGTTATTTTATTGATGTTAAAAATTCTATAAAAATTGGTTTAATTCCTGAGGTTGAAGAAGAAAAAGTAATAAAAATAGGGAATGGCTCTCTTGAAGGAACAAGAGAAATTTTGTTATGTGAGGAAAGGAAAAAAATTGCTGAAGAAATTGCTGAAAAAACAACTCATATAAAGACAAATGAAGTTGAAAAAGATTTTGATTATATAATGGCTGAAAATATGTATTTTTATTAAAATGAATTCAAGAGAGAGATTAAAGAAAGTTCTGAACGGAGAGAAAGTTGACAGAGTTCCAATTTCATTATATGAGTTTGATGGATTTTATGACAGTTGGATTTACGATTATCCTGAATATGTTGAAATATTAAATTATGCAAAAGGAAAGACAGATAAAATGTACTTCTGGACGCCTGAAATAAAAAAGCCTCACCTTTTTTACGGAGAAATAAACCCTGAAGATATTAAAACTGAAAGATGGAAAGAGAATGAAGATATCCATATAAAAACAACAATAAAAACACCTCTTGGAGAAATTTATTCTTATTGTAGAATTGATAAAGGAGTTCACACATCATGGACAATTGAGTATTTATGCAAAGATATTAAAGATGCAGAGAAAGTATTATCTCTTCCTTATATACCTTTAAAACCTGATGTCAGATCTTTCTTTGAAAAAGAAAAAGAAATTGGAGAAGATGGAATTTTAATGGGGGATATACCTGATGCTTTTTGTCTTACTGTTGAACTTTTTGGATTCAGTAAGTTTTTACTTGTTTATATGGACAGCCCAGAAATTATTTTCAGACTTATAAATTTCTTTCAGGAAAGAATTTACAATTACCTGAAATATCTTCTTGAAAACGGAGCAATAACATTATATAGAATTGTAGGACCTGAATATGCAACTCCTCCATATTTAAGACCAGAAAACTTTGATAAACTCGTTACTCCTTTTGATAAAGAACTTATTAAATTACTCCATAAGTTTGGTGCAAAAGCAAGATTACATTCTCATGGGAAAATAAAAAGTGTTCTAAAATCATTTTTAGAAATGGAGATTGATGCAACAGACCCTGTTGAACCACCTCCAGATGGAGATATAACAATAAAAGAAGCGAGAGAAATTCTTGGGGAAAAAGTTGTTTTGATAGGAAATATTGAAGAAAGGTTATTTGAAATTGGAAATAAGAAAGATATTGAGGTAGCAGTAAAAACAGCAATTGAAGAAGCAGAAGGCACTCCTTTTATTCTATGTCCCACAGCAATGCCTTTAACAACTCCACTTGACAAAAAAATTAAAGAGAATATTATT